>JAGNEZ010000035.1 GCA_018003015.1 Phycisphaerae bacterium
CGCAGGGTATGTTGGCGGAGTTCCTGATCCTCTCCCCGATCCCGCCAATGCGTTTGTCGTGGTAGGTGCCGGCCGGGACAGAGTAGATACCCCAGTGAATGAACATGCCGAATCGGGCCTCACGCCACCACTTCATGCGCGCGTCGCGCTGTTCTCGCGTCTCGCGGGCATAGGGATCCACGGCGTCGTCGGCAGCCAGGGCAGTACCCGTCAAGCCGGACGCGAGAAGAACCGCTGCCATCAGTACTCTGCTACGAGTCATGGTCGCACCTCGCTTGGACTCTGGTTGTGGACCCGCACGCAACGACATCGCCCGTGCGCTCGACAAGGATACCGGTAGGTTACATCTCCACGATCGAGATGCAAGAGGGACAGACGATGGCGAATCGACCGGCGGTGAGTCATGGCTCGTCAGCGACGGAGGGTGGGCCATGCCGCCCTATCGCGGAGGGCGGAATACACGTCCCACGAAATGCGCCGGCGACCAGGCGGCCTTGATCTCTCACCCGACCGGATGCCTGTGGGGAGCGGGAGAGCCGCCACGGATTGTGGCGTCGACCAGGCTGGCTCTCGACGTGGCTGCGGTCATTTGCCAAGCTTCTTTCTGATCGCTTCCAGCTTGTCCTTGAGGATGGGCGCGAACGTGAAGAAGCCCTTGAGCGTCTCGCAGCCGTAGTCCGGGCAATGAGCGCAGGTCTGGACTCCTCGCGCGGTGGCGCAGGTTCGCACGCCGCATGTGGCTGCGTGGGCGGTGCTGATCCGTTTGCCCGAGGGGCATCCGTCACATACGCACATGTCGGCGCGATACTCTCTCCCACCGTATTGCCGGGTCCATTTCTGAGCCACCTGCGCCAGTCCGGCCTGGTCGTTTGTCTGAGTGGCGGCGTAGGCTTCACATTCGCCGCAATCCAGACCACAGAACGCTTGGATCCTGGCCATGGTTTCTCCTTCGGCATTCGCCGCGCAGCAGATACGGCTTAAGTTTGGTCTATGTTAGGGTCAAAGTCAAGCGAATTCCGGCGCCACCCCGGTTTTTTCTTCAGTGCGCCGCCGAGAAGCGGCGTGCGTGGAGGGAGGCATCATACGGTGCTCGCCGGTTCGGACACCTCTCACGCGGGCAGAGCTGGCAGTTCTCGAAACCTGTCTCGGTGGGAAAACGAAGCCCTGAGGCGCTCTTGATCGGGACCATCAGGAAACTGTCGGTGAGCCTGACACCGATCTGCACGCTGGCGTCGCCGAGCAGGCTGAACAGCGCGGTCTGCTGCTCGATCGGCCAGTCTTCCAGCGAGCCGGGATTCATCATCGCGGTCTTGCCCAACTGATACCGCCGGTTCATGTCCGCAGTGAGTGTCTCGAAGGCCGATCGCAGCGCCTCCTCCATGATCGTATCGGCCCAGAACCGCTCCAGCATGTCGGTGATGGTCTGCGACCACGCCTCGAGTTCGACCCCGCAGGTGACCACGAAGGGGAAGACGCGATGGCTGTCCGCCAAGTTCACCCGGAGAATGCGGCTGGCCAGTGTGACACCGTTGACGACGACGGCGTCCTCCGCCTTGGAGTCGACGTAAGCGAGCCGGTAGGCTCCTTTGGGTCGAGCGTGCAGGGCAGCTTCTCGTGCCAGGCGGCTGCACCGTTCCGCGTATTCGGGTCGCCCGTCGATCCGCAGCTTCTTCAGCAATGCAGGAAGACCGAGATCGAAGGGAATGTCCTTGAGAATCGTGACTGCCATCATCCGCACCCCGTATAGCTTTCGCCGCATTATAATCGGTCGTCGCCGGCGTGTCACGTCTCGAGAACCGGTGTGGCCACGGCGGAAGATCCAACGGGAGAAAGGTGGTGACCGCCGGCATGATCGAAGGCTTGTAGGGGCCTACCGCGACAGATCGCTCAGCACCGCCGCAAGCAGTCTCGCGAACCGCTCCACGGACGGGATGTTCACCCGCTCGCCTGGTGCGTGCACACCTTGGATCATCGGTCCCAACGAGATCATATCCATCCCAGGGATTCGTTCACCGATGAGTCCGCACTCAAGGCCCGCGTGGATCCCCATCACCGTGATTTCCTTGCTGAAGAGCCGGCGATACGTCTGCTGCAGGACTGCCAGGGCTCTCGAGGTCATGTCTGGCTTCCAGCCGGGGTAGCCTTCCCCTCTCTGGGCAGTGGCGCCAGCCATTCGAGCCAGCGCTTGGATCGCATCGAGGACCTCGCCCAGGGCCTGGGCATTGGACGAGCGTGACGAGCAGACGAGCTTGAAGCCATCGGCGTCCGTGCGCACCGATGAGAGGTTATTGGATGTTTCTACTAGCCCGACGATGCCCGGGGTCATGGCGATAACGCCGGACGGAATGGCACACAGCAGGTCCAGGAAGCGACGCGTGCTGTCCGGCGTGAACGGCCCGGCGGCCTCGTCCAGCGCTGGCTCCGACATGCCGATCTTCAGGCCGTCGTCCAGGCCGGTGTACTGGGCGGCCAGCGCCTGCCGCGTGCCCTCCACCTCCTCGCGGACAACGTGCTTGAAGCCGGCCGGGTGGCAGACCGTCGCCCGGCATTCGCGAGGAATGGCATTGCTCTTGTCTCCGCCATCCAGTCTGGCCAACCGCAGGGGGATCTGTCTCCCGAGAAGGCTCTGCAGGGTCCGAGCCATGGCTTTGATCGCGTTGAGCCGGTTCTTGTCGATGTCCATTCCGGAGTGCCCGCCTTTGAGCCCGGTCACGGACAATTCCGATTGCGTCCAGCCGGCCGGAAGCGGTTCGCGCCGGTCAGACCACTGGAGCGACGTCGTGCAGCCGCCCGCACAACCCACGGTGACCGTGGTCTCGTCCTCGGAATCCAGGTTCAGCAAGGTGCGGCCGCGAAGCATGTTCGGGTCAAGCTGCTTGACCCCGGTGAGTCCCCGCTCCTCGTCGAGCGTGAACAGCAGGTCGAGCGGGGCGCAGGCCAGATCCTCAAGCTCGGCCACATGCAGCATGGCCGAGCAGCCGATGCCGTTGTCCGCCCCGAGCGTGGTCCCTTCGGCGCTGAGCCAGTCACCATCGCGGACCACGTGCATCGTGCCCTTGGCGGTGTCGTAGGGACAGTCGGCATTACGCTCGCAGACCATGTCGAGGTGGCTTTGGAGGACAATCGGGGCCGCGCCGGCCAGGGCACCCCGTCCGGGCACGTGGATGCACACGTTGCCGACCTTGTCCCGGACGACCGGGTACCCCCGCTCGGCGGCCCAGGAGCATACGTAGGCGGCGATGTCCTGCTCCGAGCCGGACGGGCGCGGAATCCTGGTGAAGGCTTCAAAGTGTGTCCACAGCCCTTGGGGCTTGAGGCCGGAGAAAGCGCTCGTATGGCTCATGTGAGATCATCCTGAGGCGCTCCACCGACCATGATGTGTGGCCCGCCGTCTGGAGCGGACAGGCCCGTCATGGCCAGGACGCCGTTCGCCATCGTAGCGGTGCCTGCCGGTATCGTAAAGCGCTCAACTTCTCCGGCTGCAATGTGGCCGGCGGACGGGCGAGGCGTTGCCGAGGTGAGCGGCGCAGGGCGGCCGCCGGAGGCGGCGTTCACAGGTCCGGTGCGGCGAACGTATCCCCCCGAGACAGATCCCCCGTTTCAAGCCCGCGGCGGAACCAGCGCGTCCGTTGCGCGGAAGTGCCGTGGGTGAATGAATCGGGCGTCACGTAGCCGCGGCTCTGCCGCTGGAGCCGGTCGTCACCTATCGCGGTGGCGGCATTGAGGGCTTCCTCGACATCGCCGGGTTCGATGATCTGCTTCATGCGGTGGGCGTGGTTGGCCCAGAGGCCGGCAAAGAAGTCCGCCTGCAGTTCGAGACGCACGAGGAGCTTGTTGGACTCTGATTCGGTGAGCCGGGCACGTTGGGCGTTGACGCGATCCATGATGCCCAGCAGGTTCTGCACATGGTGCCCCACTTCGTGGGCGATGACATAGGCCTGGGCGAAGTCCCCAGGTGCCTGAAAGCGGTTTTTGAGATCCTGATAGAAGCTAAGATCAATGTACACCTTCTCGTCGCCCGGACAGTAGAAGGGGCCTGTTGCCGACTCGGCCATCCCGCACGCCGAGTTGACCGCGCCTGAGAATAGGACCAACTTCGGTTCGCGGTAGGTCTTGCCCATCCGTCGGAACACCTCGTTCCACACATCCTCGGTGTCGGCCAGAACAACCGAGACGAACTTCGCCATCTCGTCGTCCGGACCACCGGTCTCTCTCACGCCCGGCGATGCGGGGGCTGCGGGCGCGCCTTCCGGCATGCTCTGCAAGTTGGTCATCAGCCGGCTTGGATCCACACCAAGAAACAGGCCGAGCAGGATGATGATGATCACCCCCGCGCCACCGCCCACCAGGGTGGTCCGGCCAGCCACCGACATGCCCCGGCGATCCTCCACGTTCCCACTTTGCCGGTCGTTTCTCCATCGCATGGTAACCCTCTTGCCAAGCCTGAGGCTTCCGAGTTGATCGTGTCCGGCAACACCGTCGGACGGTTTGCACGATTATACCTTGCCCGTTGACGTCAGTACTATCGCCGCGCCCGGCGTCGTCCTCTTCCGCCGGGCGAAGGAGGCCGTCAATGCCGGTGGAGACCGGGCCGGCGACTACGGCAGGAATGCAGCGAGCCTGCGAGTCTGCAACTGCCGCGGCAACGGCGCGCCTGGCCAGGATGAGCCCGATGCCAACGGGGACAGCGTGCCCGACGGCAACAATCTTCGCCGGGGTAACGGCTTCGAGGCGTCCGGCGCTCCCGCTGCACCAAGCGGACGCTGAGGTGTGCCCGTCACGCCACGATCCGCGGAGGCTCCGGCCGCCGGTTTCCCGTCTCTTGGCCATGGGGAACTGTGGCTGTATGATCAGCAGGCATGTCGTCAGCACGACGCGTGATCATCAGTCTGCTCGGCGCCTTGGGCCTCGCGTTCTTCCCGGCTTGTCTGCCGGTGCCGCAGCCGCCCGGCGATGAACAGCCCGGTTCCGACATCGCCGCCACCGTGGAGGTTGAGCCCAACAACAGCATGACGGCCGCAGCCCTGGTGACGTTCGACGCCCAGGGGCGGGCACGGCTGCAGGGCACGATCCTCGGCCTCGAACTCGGCGTAGACAGCGACTACTTCGACCTGGGCCCGATGAACGCCGGAGATCAGATCCAGGCCTACCTCAACACGTCCGGATCCGACCTGCAGGGGATGCTCGGGGTTTTCGATGCCGACAGCAAGTTGTTTGTCCTGAGCCAGGAGGAGATCCCGCGAGGTGCCACTGCCCCGCGGAGCCCGGATGTCGAGTGGGGACAGCCTCTTTCGATCGACGAGATCGTTCGCCACGAGTCGAGTCACTACTATCTGGTGGTGAGTCGCAAGCCGGGCGTGGGCAACGTCAAGGGCCCATACGAAGTCCTGGTTCGCCTCCGGCGAGGTCTCGGCGTTCCCGCTCCGCGAAGTCAGATCGTCCTCCTCGATTACCGGCCAGCGACGGTGACTGTGCCCGGCAAGGGGGTTCTTTCGTTTGGCGCCTTTGACCCCGGTGCGGTCAGTTCGCGTTACGCGGGCCAGGCGGACACGGTCAAGCGGCAGATAACCCGCACCGTCCGTCAGAACTACGCTCGCTATGCTGTCCAGGTGTACGATAGCGACGAGGACATTGCCGAGCTGGCGGCGCCTTACTCCACCGTGTACTTCGGCGGTGCCTGCTCCGCCGCCCTGGGCATGGAGCTCGGCGAGACCGACTTCTACAACCACGATGCAGCCGACAACGCCATCGTGTTCACTGACAGCTTCACGCTCGACTTGTTCACCTCGCCGCCGGATGCAACCGGGCTGGGTACCGCGATGGGCAACGTCGCCTCGCACGAGATCGCCCATCTGCTGGGTCTCAGTCACGTGGTTGACTCGGGCGGGACTGACCTCATGAGTGCCCTGGAGATTCCCGATCGCTTCATGACCGACCTGCGATTCCGCGACAATGCCTCCTTGGCTTGGACGCTGTTCCCGGTTCCCAACATCTGGCTCTCTCAGGACGCCGGCGTCATGCTCACGGAGACGCTTGGGCGAGCTGCATTCGCTGTGGCGGCCGAGGTCACCGTGGGAACTGGCCCCATGAGCGTCACCGCCTCCGATTACGACGGCGACGGAGATCTCGATCTGACCATCGGTTGCCCGCTGGCGTCCGAGCTTTGGTTGGCCAAGAACGAAAACGGAGCTTTCCCCAATCCGTTTGCCTTCACCCTGGCGCCGACCGGGGTGGTGGCCGCGGATTTCAATGGTGATGGTGCGGCCGACCTGGCCGCGACGGACCGCAACTCCGGTGACGCGGGCGTGTATGTCTTCCTGACCGACGATGGAGGGGTACTGACCGATCCGGCCGTCTACGCCCTTCAGGACGGTCCCTGGGCCATGGCCGCCGCCGATTTGAACGGCGATGGCCGTCCTGATCTGGTCGTCAGTCATTTCCCCTCCGAGACGGTCTCTGCCTTGCTGAACCTCGGCAACGGCAGCTTTGGCGTGGATGCCGGCGCGGTGCCAGTGCCATTCGCCAACGCTCTGGCGGGCGGTGACCTTGATGGCGATGGTCGGGAAGATGTGACCGTCGCCAGCCTGGGCTCATCGACCAGCGCCGCGGGGGTGTACATTCTGCCCAGCAACGGCGACGGCTCCTTCGGTGAGACTCGGCATCTGTTGGGCGATGCACTCACCACCTCGGTGGCCGTGGCTGACCTCAATGGCGATCGACACCCCGATATTCTGGTGACCGATAGCTACGCGAATCTCATCTACGCGGTGCTCAACGATGGTCTCGGCCGGTTCGAGGGCGCCCAGGCGGTGGGGTATCCAGTCGGGGGGGCGCCGGTCGCCATTGCCGTCGGCGATCTGGACGGTGACACGTACGTGGATCTTGCGGTCGCCAACAGCAGTACCAACGACGTGTCCGTACTTCTCGGGCGCGGGGATGGGACGTTCGAATCTGAGTGGCCGTTTGGCGTGGGTGCCGAGCCTTCCGCGGTGACGATCGCGGATCTCAACGGCGACGGGCATCCGGACCTTGCGGTGGCCAACATGGGTGGAGACACCGTCTCCGTTCTGCTTGGCCGCGGTGACGGGACGTTCGGGGCACCATGAGTCGGCGGCGACGAGTGTGAGGTGCTGAGCTGAGCGTATCGAGGGAGCCCCTCCGGATCGCGCCTCAGCGGAGGCGACGGGGGAAACACCGAGGGCGGATTGTCAGTCTGCGATTACTGCGCGTTGACCTGTGGTTGGCGATTGCCGGTTGCCGGTCAGCGCATTCCGGGTGACGGGTAATGAACCAAGGTCCTGCCATGAAACGGGTGTCGATCCGCGGCCTGATTCGCGGGAGTGTGGCGGTGCTCGCTGCTGGGCTCTGCATGGGGCAAAGCTGTTCAGATTCCACGCCGGTGTCGCCGCCGGTCGGTTCGGCTTGCGGGCAGTTTGCCGCCGAGTGCGTGAATCTCCTCGGTACCGCTCCCTATGCTTTGGCTCCGGCCGATCTCGACAAGGACAGCGACATCGATCTCGTGGTGGTGAACTTCGGTACGGCCAACGTCAGCGTGTTGCTCAATCCGGGTGACGGGCGACTCGTGGAGTCGGGCAGATACACGGTGACCGATTGGCCTGACGATGTCGCCATCGGAGACTGGAATGCGGATGGTCACCTCGATCTGGCCGTCCAGGGGCCGCTCGGCGTCTCGCTGCTGGCCGGCAGCGGCGACGGGACGTTCGCTTCGGCGGTCACACTGGACATCTGGCAGAACGCGCCCCAGCGGTTGACCGCTGCGGACATGGACGGCGACCACCGGCTGGATCTCGTGATCGCGGGCGGCGTGCTCGTTGCCGACAACGTGACGATCATGCGCAACAACGGCCGGGCCCATTTCACCGCGGCCCAGTCGGTGACGGTGGATGAACTTCTGGCCGGCTTCAGCGCGGCCGAGGTCGCCGACCTGAACGGCGACTCTTCTCTCGATCTGGTCCTCGCGAACCGGTACGCCGGCAAGGTGCACATCCTGACCGCGGACGGGCAGGGCGGCTACAGTACCTCCGCCCTGGATGTGGCCGGGGCCAGCCATATTCTCAACGATCTTCTTATCCAGGATATGGACGGCGACGGGACATTGGATTTCGTCGTCGCGGACAACGGCAATCCCCTGGATGCGCAGGATGCGGGGTCGGTGATTCTACTGCTGAATCCGATCAGCGGCACGACGAGCCCGGTCAACTTCAGCGCCGGGACCTCACCGGTTTCGCTGGCGACCGGCGATGTGAATGGCGACGGGTTGCGGGATATCATTGTCGCCAACAACATGTCCGACGACGTCTCCGTCCTTTTCGGTCAACGAGCGGGCGGCTTCGCCTCGCGGATGAGCATCGCTGTCGGCGACGGTCCCACGGCCGTGGTCGCCAGGGACTTCAGCAACGACGGCAATCTCGACATCGCTGTCTCCAACATGAACTCTGGAACGGTGAGCATCTTGATCAATGACGGCACTGGCCATTTCACCGCGACCCGATGACCCGGTGGCCAGCTCAGGTCTCAGGCCCGTCGGTCGAACCCGACGACCGGGAATGTCGCGATCGCTCCGTCCTTCCTTCGAGCTCGTCATCTCGTGTTCGTGAGCGTCCGTCGCGTGTGCGGCATTTTCCCCACCACCCCCGCCTGGTCGGGCACTATTGCCCAATCTCGGCCTCCTCTCCTCGTTCAGTCGCCCCAGAAGTGAGTTCTGTCGCTGGCACACCGTCTGCATGACACGATCATCGACCAAGCCCGCACGGTGCGGGGGATCGGAAGAAGGGGTTATCAAACCAAAGGAGAATGATCATGGCACGTTCAACGAACAACAGGAGCGGCCGCGGCCGGTGGATCAAGGGCCTTGTTCTGGCTCTGGGTTTCTCTGCGCTGGCGGCCGCAACCGGCTGCGACGAACTCTACAGCGGCTTGTATGGTGGCTACTATCCCAGCTACGGCTACTACGACCCCACCTCCACGATTCAGTCGGTGATCAGTTACCGGCAGAACGTGTATGATGCCAGCAACGCCGCGTGGGGCGCGTACTTCCAGGAGTGATCCGGTCATCGAGGGACGGGGGTTCGTTTCGCGGGAAGATCGGTGTGATGCTCGGACGTTGGTTTCAGGACCGGCGCCGAGCATCACCGTTGTTGCGGTCCTGGCCGGGCCTTGTCGGTCCTCGTCGGATGGTGTAATCTGCAGCCGCCGTCCGCGTGTGGTTCGGCGCGGAAGGACTCGTTTGGGGCCAACCAACAGAAAAGGAGCAGGACCGTGGCCAAGGTGCAGACGAAGGCGACCGGCAATCGGGGTAAGTACCGTTTCTCGTTCGGGCCGTGGAATATCAGCGAGGGAGCGGATCCGTTCGGTCCCCAGACGCGTGATCCGGTCGCGTTCGCCAGTAAACTCAAGGTCTACCGAAAGCTCGGATTCGCCGGCGTGCAATTCCACGACGACGACGCAGTACCTGATCTCAACAAGCTGTCCCGCCAGAGCGTCGTGGCCAAAGCCACGGCGCTGGGCAAGGTCCTCAAGAACGAGGGGCTGGAGCCCGAGTTCGTCGCCCCGCGTCTCTGGGAGGATCCCCGGACCATCGACGGCGGATACACCTCCAACAGTCCGGCACTCCGTCAGTACGCCGTGGATCGCTCGCTGCTGGCGATTGACATCGCTGATGCCCTCGGCTGCCGCAATATCGTTCTGTGGCTGGCCCGGGAAGGAACCTATATCCGCGAGTCCAAGAACGCCCGCGTTGCCCACGAGTACCTGCTGTCGGCGATTAACAAGATGCTCAATCATCATCCCTATATCCGTATCATGATCGAGCCCAAGCCGAACGAGCCGATGGATCATGCCTACGTGCCGACTATCGGCCATGCGATCTCGCTCGCCTATCTCTCGATGGATCCGAATCGCGTCGGCGGACTGATTGAGACCGCTCACGCCAAGCTGGCCGGGCTCGATCCGTCCGACGAAATGGCCTTTGCCTTGTTCCACAAGAAACTGTGGAGCGTCCACCTCAACGACCAGAATGGTCTGAAGTTCGACGAGGACAAGAACTTCGGGGCCGCCAACCTTCGCGAGGCCTTCAATCAGGTCCGGATCCTCGAGGAAGGCGGCTACGGCAGTGAGGGCGAGATGGTCGGCCTCGACGTCAAGACCTTCCGGACCCAGAAACAGACCAACAACACTGCCCACCTGGCCAACAGCAAGCGGTTCTTCGAACTCCTGGTCCAGAAGGTCCGCGCTTTCGACCGCAAGGCCGAGGCTCGGTTCATCAAGGACCGCGATTACGAGGGGCTCGAGCGCCTCGTGATCGAGCATCTGCTTGGGGTCAAGTAGGCCGTCTTGCGCCAGCCCTCGGACGCCGAGCCCTCGCAAGGCCCCGGACCGTAAGAGGAGATCCGCCGGGCCGGCAGGTCGTATCTTCCTCGACGAGCATGAGCACAACCTCGCCTTGCCGAGCTCCGCTGGCTCGGGCGGGAGCAGCGGCTACGCATGCAGATCAGCGTGGTCTTGCGTGAACGCGACCTTGATGGCCCCGGTCCGAGCCCGGCCCGCCAGCGTGGCGAAGGCCTCCCGATACTGATCGACTCGGAACCGGTGGGTCAGCAGGCCGGTCAGGTCGAGCTTCTTCTGCGTGATCAGCTCGAACACCACCTCGTAGGTGTGCATCGGGCGCCCCCGATAACGCTCGATGGCACGGCCGTTGGCTCCGATCAGCGACAGCTCGTCAAGCCAGAGCGGGGCGGTGTCCACCAGCCCGATCTGCGAGGTGCCCACCTCGACCACCGTCCCGCCGGATCGGGCGTATTTCATCGCGTCCGTCAGGCTCTGGCCGTTTCCCACGCAGTCAAACACCATGTCGAAGCCGCCGAAGAAGGCCTGATGGCCGAACTTGGAGGGAACCACCTCTCCGCCGATCAGCTCGGCGATTCTGCCGTAGCGTTCCGCCTGAGGCGCGGATCGGCGGAGGCTCACCTGTTCGTTCGCACCAAACCGACGCATCATCTCCGCCTGGCGCGGGCTTCGACCGAGGGCGACAACTCGACATCGCGAGCCCAGGGCCCGGATCGCACCGGTCACACCCATCCCTACGAGACCGGAGCCGAGGACGAGAACGGTCTGCTCGTCGCTGGGCGGGCGTCGCAGCACGGCGTGCACCGCGCCGGCGATCGGATCGGTCAGGACGGCGGTCGCATCGTCGATGGCCGCCGGCACGCGGTGAAGCTGCGATACATGTGCCACGAACCGGGGAGCCCAGCTTCCCCCGGTAAAGTTGTTCCAGCCGATCATCGAACCGACCGGAAGGGGGCCCGTCCGGAAGTGCTGGCAAAGGGTGAACCGGCCCGCCGCGCACATCCGGCAGCAGGGCTCGATTTCCCGGGCGGCACACGAAAGCGCCGACTCCGCCACCACGCGATCGCCGGGTTGCCAGCCGGTTACCTCCGGCCCGATTGCGTCGATGATGCTGACGTTCTCGTGGCCCAGGACTGCCGGCATGCTCGAAATCGTCTGGAGGATCGAGGCCGGGTGGTGACGCTGCATGACCGCCGCCAAGTCCGTCCCGCAGATTCCACCAAGCAACGGCCGCAACCGAACCCACCGAGGCGACGGCAGCGGGGGGATCGGGACTCTCGCCAGCCTCAGGCCAGAGTGTCCGGACCAGAACACCCCCGGCCAGGCCCAGCCGGCGACCTTGGTCACAGTCCAGGCCACCGGCCGGACGCGGTAAACTAGGGCGGTCATCTCGCCTGGTGAATCTGCCCAGCTCATGGTCGAATCATACCGATCAGCGATTCCGGCCGCCAACCCGCTAACCTGACCGGCGAGCGGCTCGCGCCCCAAGGTTTTCGCGAAAGCGGAGTGCGGGTCTCGACGGTCCGTCCGGAGTTGATGGAATACCCAACCTCTAGACCTTTAGCCGAACATGGAGCCGCATCAGCCCGCCGGTCAGGGCGACGATCAGGAGAGCGAACACCGCCGATCGGACAATGGCTTGGCTCCCGGCATTGAAGTGGGTGTCCAGCCAGGTGATGCCCGCCAGGCTGAGAGCCGACTCGATGATTGACGGTAGGATGTACGCCAGGACCGCGCTGGCCCCCGCCGGGCGAAGAAAAAAGGACCACCGCGTCCAGCCGACGACATCCATGACCACGTACAGAACACTGAAAACCAGCGTGGCGAATCCAGCGCTGTACAGTCCCCAGGTGGGCGTGGCCGCGTTCTTGTTGATCCCGAAGGCCGAGCGGAGAAGAAAGCCTCCAGCCATGAAACTCGCCGCCAGCAGGAGCATGAGGCCGATCCGCCGGCCGGCTGACGGCGGCGCATCGGGGCTCCTGATCGCCCTGGCCACCAGCACGCCGGCCAGGGCCACGGCCGTATGGCCTCCAATGTGACCGCCGACATTGAAGTACTCGTGGACGCGGAGGTCGAGATGCAGCCGGCCAACGCTAACAATTCCAAGGCCGTTGAGCCAGCCCAACATGCCGGTCTTGTCGCCGATGAAGATCGCCACACACATGGCCAGCATCCCCGCGATTCCCGCCGGTCGGTTCCTGAACGCCAGGTAAATGACGCTCGCGAGAAGGTATGCCCATCCGATCAGCCCGAGAATGCCCCACCAGGAAGTCCGCATCCGCACAAGTCGGCCCTGCTCCTCTGCCCCGTAGATGGCGGCCATGGCGACGAGAACGCTGATTCCGGCCAAGCGGAGGATGAGGCGAACGGCCTCGGGAATTGAGGCCGGATAATCGTTCCAAATCAGAATGAAGCCCATGTACACGGCTAGGCACCATTGAGCACGGGTCATCCCGGTCAGCTCGGCGTTGACACGGCTCATATTGACCATGAAAACCCCCATGATCACGAGCCGCGCAGTGCGCCCCAGCACATGGCCGCAGACACGTGACCAGTGCTCCCCACGCTCGATCCTGCCGCCGAGGGCAAAGGGAATGGCCATCCCCATGATGAAAAGGAACGCGGGGAAGACCACGTCCACGAAGGTCATGCCGTCACCGTTTGCGGGGAAGTGTTTCATCCACGGGGGGATGTCCTTCATGCCCGCCAACTCGTTGACGAAAGCCATGATGAGGATCGTCAGTCCGCGGAAGGCGTCGACGGACGCCACGCGGCCCCGAGTAGATTGGCACCGAGTGATCCAGGGTGTGTCATTCATGGACGGCGAGATTGTACCTCAAGGCGGCGACGATTCCGTCAGGATTCCCAGAATCCGCCGGGCTCGATTGACTCACATGGCATAACCCGATCATCCGATCATTGGGGGA
The DNA here is from genome assembly GCA_018003015.1 of Phycisphaerae bacterium. Taxonomy (NCBI): domain Bacteria; kingdom Pseudomonadati; phylum Planctomycetota; class Phycisphaerae; species Phycisphaerae bacterium. The sequence continues at coordinate 13,293 of JAGNEZ010000035.1, forward strand.
GGTCCGCTGTTCGAGCAGGGCAGTCTCCGCCGGCTGGAGACTGATTGAGAGGAGACGATCCCATGCGCCCGGTCCAGATTACCTATGTCGCGTCCATGCTCACCGCCACCGTTGCGGCCGGCTGTGTGTTGGTGAACCCATCCAATGTCCACCTCGGAGCGGTCATGGCCTCGCCCTCCCCATCCGAACCTGGCTCAACTTCGCCCTCCGTTCGCGAGACGGCTTACGCTTCTGCCCTGAAACGGGTCATGCACCAAGAGGAGAAAGTGGTGAAGCAACTCCAGAAACGCGACTGGGAAGACCTGTTGGAGGAATGCAGTGCCTGGATGGAATACACCCGCAAGCTCGTCGGTTACGCCGACACGTCTCAAGACCCGGTCCGGTTTCGCCAGTACGGCCAGGAACTCCTGGTGGCTATCGAGGAGATCAGGACGGCGGCTCAGGCTCACGATGCGAACGCATCCCAGGCTGCCATCCGGCGGTGCGATCCCATTCTCGACAGGTATTCTCACGACTTCCCTTTGTCGGTCGTTCCAGTTCAGCCAGGGACCGTTCCGTCGGATTCGCGGGCCTGGACTCCGCCCGAGAGTGCTGGATTGCGAGTCCCTTGACCGCTGAACGGCGGAAAACCGTCTCGCCGGTTAGCTCTCACGGTTCACCCTCAGAAGATACTCGGGCGTGGGGACCGGCATGATGCGGTTTGATGCCGGTTCCTCGGATGATATGGCCTAGCGGACGCCAAGCAGTCGGAGTCTGCTCACCGTCAGCGATCTCCTCTTCAGGAAAGCGTTTTTCAGTTTAATTCCAGCCCTTTGCGATGTTTCAGATACGGGCGGGCATTGCCAAATCGGCTCAACGTGCTGAGCATGAACATCCGATAAAGGCGTTGACGGCGCCGTACGCGACGAGACAATGGGCCCTTGGCGCGGCCCTGGTCTGCAAAACCACTGTCCTGAAGGATGGAAGTCGCTGCGGCAGAACCGGTTATCACCGTTTTTTTGCCTTTTCCGCTTGACAGGCGACAGGCGGTGTGCTATCAGGATAACAGCCGTTCGGCCCAACACCCCGTTTCGGCGTCAGCAAGGCGCGTTGTAGGCTGGCATCGAAGGCCATGCGGTCTGGCGGGGTGGGCAATGGATAAGCGGCCGACTATAACAGCGATATTCTGCGGGTGTGCTAGTGTCACTCGCAGGTGCGGGGCACGACAAGAGTGTTCGCGTGTTCACTCGAGTTGTGGAGGCCCACGGTTGGGCGCCCGTAGGGTGTAGAGTCTACACGAAAGGAGAAAGGTAATGACTGCATTCTGGCTTCTGTTCTGGGTTGTCGTTCAGCCGCTGTTCAACACGATCGTGAATATCTGGCAGCTGTGGGGCTGATGTGTGTTGGGCCTCCCGTTGCTCATCGAGTGACGGGAAGTGCCGAACGCAGCAACTGTGCCGCTTCTTCCTGGACAACGGCTGGGGAGAAGCGGCTCTTATACATCCGTCGGTTGTTCTGATCGGAGCGACCTGAGAGCGATCCTGCAGTTGCTGACGCTTGACAAGGGGCGGTGTGTGTGTTACTTCTCTCGAGTCGATGCGATCGCCACGAATGGCAAGCAAGTTGGCGAGCCATACGGAACCCATGGGAGGGTTTCCGGAGTATTAGGTCTCTGATTGAAAAGGAGAAAGACAATGACTGCTTTCTGGCTCTTTGTTTGGTTCCTAGTCCAGCCGCTGTTCAACACGATCGTGAACGTTTGGCAGCTTTGGGGCTGATGTGATTGTGTTGCGCCTCGTCGCTCTTCAGGGTGACGGGGATCGCGAGCACGAACGATTGATCGCTTCTTAGCAGGCTCGGGCCCGCGAAGAAGCGATCTGTTTTTTCGTTGCGTACCATCGATCTCCTCGTGAGCACGCTTGCCTCGAGGCGAGCATCCTCGTGGACTGCTCAGCGGCTCAGCCCGCCGGCCCGGCCGGCCTTGACTTCTTCATGCCTCTTGGTCGCGGCGGCGGGCGCTGAGCCTGGTCGGCGATGGACGCCGAAAGCCGCGCAGGTTCGGGGCGATCCGGCCTTGGCGCGACGGGTCGCCGATCGGGCAGTCCGGCCGGTCTCAGGATGGGAACCCGGTCTACGGACCCCGGGTGGCGGCGACGACAAGGTCGGAGAGCCGGGCGGAGGCGAGCCTGACAGCCTCAGGTGAACGGTCGCATCCCAGCCATCGGCGGCCAAGGCGACGGGCAACTGCCAGGGTCGTGCCGCTTCCGCAGAAGAAATCCGCGACCAGATCTCCCGGGTCGCTGCTGGCTTGGATCACCCGCTCGAGAAGGCTCTCCGGCTTCTGTGTGGGGTAGCCGGTTCGCTCCCGGGCCACGGTGGACAGGAACGGGAGTTCCCACACATCGGTCATCGCCGGTCCTTCGGGATGGAAATACAGCCGGCCGGAACGGGTCTTCTTGTAGGGTCGTCCGGTCTCATCGTGATTGAGCCCGTCAGTGCGGTAGGCTCCCTCGCGCATGACGCGGAACTTGTGACGATTTCGCTCTCGGGTGTACGCCAGGAGCGAGTCGTGCTTTCGGGCGAACCACCGGTGGCTGCGGCCACCCGTGCGGTAGGACCAGATGATCTCGTTGAGAAAGTGGTCGTAGCCGAATACCTCATCCAACAGAACCTTCACGTAGTGGACCGCGTGCCAGTCCAGGTGAACGTAGACACTGCCGGTGGGTTTGAGCAACCGCCGCATCTCTGTGAGTCGTGGCCTCAGGAAGTCCAGAAAGGCCGTCAGGCCGCCATGCCATCGGTCATGGAAACTCTGCCGGCCGTTTCGGTGCGTCTGTAGCTTGCCGGTGAAGAAGGGCGGATCAGCGTAGATCAGATCGATGCTTGCTGAAGGGAGGCCGACCATGAAGTCCAGGTTGTCGGCCAGGACGATTCGCCCACCCAGAGCGGGACTCTTCTCGCTTCGCGATTCCGGCCTTGCCCCACCGTGGTCCACCGCCTCAACATCATCCGGGCGGCGGGCCGGCTCAGATTCAGAGGATCTCTGATCTGGGGACGATGCCAAGCGCGTCCATCCTGCGATACAACCGACTTCGTGAGATTCCCAGCAATCGGGCCGCTAGACTACGCTGACTTCCGGTCTTACGCAAGGCCGTCAGAATGGCCTGGCGCTCATAATCGGCCAGGAGATTGTCCAGGGGCGTGATCCCGGTAACCGGGCCCTTGTTCAAGCCTGAACGACGGGCCACACTCGCCAGATCGATGTCTTCGCGCTGCAATGAGTCGCCCGAGCCGCGGGTCATGGCCGCTTCAATCGCATTGCGCAACTCCTGGGCATTCCCGGGCCAGTCATAATCGTTGAGCGCTTCCCACGCCTCAGGAGAGATGGTCCGGATCTGACGGTTGCTGTGTGGGTTGAGCTCTCGCACGAACTGATCGACGAGAACCGGGATGTCTTCCTTCCTGGCTCGCAGCGGGGGGATCTCGATGGACAGCACGCTGAGCCGGCCGAGCAGATCATCGCGGAGCGTGTTCTGGTTGCGGATTTCGCTCAACGTCCGGCTGGTCGAGGCAATCAGACGCAGACGTGCCGGGACCGCTTCGACGCTTCCCACCGATCGAACGGCGCCTTCCTCTAGAGTCTTGAGCAGTTTGACCTGGCAGCTCTCGGGCAATTCGTCCACACCCTCGACGAACAGTGTGCCACCGTCAGCCGCCCCGCACAGGCCGGCGGCTGACAAGCCGATGGTCCCAGGTGGGGCATGTCCCTCACCGAAGAGTTCGCTTTCGATCAGGTGCCGAGGTGTGGCCGCCACGCACATGGTGACAAACGGGCCTTCTCTCTGAAGACCATTGAAGTGGATGGTCCGGGCAACCATCTCCTTGCCGGTGCCCGGCTCGCCGCTGATCAGCACCGGGCTGCTGCCGGTACAGGCCGATTGGACCTTCTCGAGAACCCCCTGCATGCCCGGTGAGCGGGAGACGACGCCTTCGAAGCCGTATCGGTGCCGCATCTGGTCGCGGAGTTGTTCCACTTGCTCCCGCAGTCCCTGAATGGTCTTCTCCCAGCGATCCTCGCGGGCCTTGCTTTCGGTCGCGTCGCGCATGATCCCGATGACATGTCCGGGTCCCCCGCCGTCCTTGCGGAGTGGGGTGTAGATCGTCTCAACCCAGCGTTCGCGACCGTTGCGGGACGAGATGCGCATCAGCTGGCGCACGGCGCCGGGCTTCCCCTCGGACAGTTGCTTGGCCGGGCACAGGCCAGCGGACAGGATCCGCCCTTGCGAGTCGCGGCATTCCAGCAAGTCGCTGCAGGCATGCGTGCCGGAGAACATCTCATTCCGTTGGAGCCCGGTGAGGGCTTCGAAGGCCTGGTTGACGAAGACAAACCGCTGCTGGTCGTCAAGGACGAACACACCATCCTGAGTGCTCTCCATCACACGTTCCAGCGCGAGCCGTTCGATGGTTTGAGGTGTCATGAGCAGGTCCCCTGGAAAAGACCATTACGGTTTCGACCTGTTGAGATTCTAGGCGCGCCCCGGCCATGGACGAGGGAAAAACCGAGATGACCCACAACGGGGACAGGACTCGCTCCGATGGACTCAAAGGGGGCTCTTTGGTCGATGCCCTAAGGCGGTTTCCCGACGTCCTCGTCGGGTTATCGACGTCCGTTGAAGCGATGGACAGTCTCGATCATGGCCAGAAAGTGGTCGGCAGGGATGTAATTGGGTATGGAATTCCCAGAGCCGCAGGCGTAGCCGCCCGCCGGGGCGCAGGTATCCAGAATCTGGCGCGTTCGGCGGATAATCTCCGTTTCGTCCCGGCGGGCCAGGATGTCGATGTCCACACCACCGATCGCCGCCAGTCTGCCGCGCCATGCTCGGGCAAACTCCTCGACGGGCTGAATCACATCCTCGAAACTGTGTTTGCCGTCAATGCCCACGGAGTCAACCAGCTCCGGCATCACGCACTTGAGATTGCCGCAGGAATGCAGCAGAAAAGGCTTGTTGTAGCGGTGGGCCAGGTCGACGTACCGACGATACCACGGGAAGATGTACGCTCGGAGGTCCGCGGCGCTGATCATCGTGTTGGTCTTGTAGCCCAAGTCGTCCCCCATCCAGAGGATCGGCACGCTGTCCGTGCGACACCACACCTCGAAGCAGTCATGGAGCAAACGGCCGACCCGGTCCACAACCTCGCGAACTAGGCCAGGTGCGTCGTACAGGGCGAGCATGAAGCTCTCCAGCCCCATCAGCCAACTGCTCCATTCGAAGACCCCGCTGCAGTAGCCGATGCAGGCCATGCCATCGGGAAGCAGGCGGAGTGTCTCTTCGACCGGGCCGAAATCGACGTCTGCCACCGTCGGCCATGGGTAGCGATCGAGATCCTCGGCGGTCTGGATCGGCCCGCGGTGCTCGTTTTGCCATACCCGCTGTCCCCGGTTCAGCTCGGCCGTGTCCGCGGCCTTGTCCTTGAATGTGTTGAACGGGATGGCCGTCCGAAGCCGGAAGGCGTCAAAACCCAGGCGGTGCATGAGGCCGACGGACTGTCTCAGGGACCTGTCGCGGAGTTCCGATGGACCGTTCTTCGACCACGGCACGTAGGGCTCCCCCAGCAAGGCGGACATGACCTCGTCGTCAAGCTTAAGTTCCAGGAAAGGGATCCGCTCCGGCCGTTCCCGACGCAGGACTGCCAGCAGGTGGTGGATGTTCGGATCTGGTTTGGGCAGACGCTCGACGCGATCGATCATGAGGCACCTCTGCGGACAAGAGCCTCCGGCTGACGTCGGGCATGATACAGTCTGGGTGTGGCTTGCTCCAAACGCGAACTTTTACCCGGGCTGTGGCACAATAGGGATGGGCTGGGAAGAGGCAGAGGTGGTTGGTGAACCCGGAACGTCTCCAGATCGAGACGCTGTGGCATACCTGTGCGGTCAGGGTGCGGCGATTCCTACGCCGTAGCATGGGTGACCACGAGACGGCCGACGATCTCCTGGGGCAAACGTTCCTCGAGGCGGCCCGCTCGTGGCATCGCTTTACCGGACGGGGTAACCGGGAGGCATGGCTGTTCGGGATTGCCCGGAACCTGTCGCGGCGGGCCCACCGATCGGGTCGCTTGCGGCGGACGGAACCGCTCACGCACGAGCCGCCGGCTCGCCCGGAGACGGAGTCGGAGGACTTGTCCGATGAGCTGGGTCGGATGAGAGCAGCGATCGCCCGGCTGCCCGACAAGCTCCGTGAGACCCTCACCTACCGTCTGGCCGACGGGATGAGCTACGACGAGATTGCCGCGGCCCTCGGTATCCCGGTTGGAACGGTTCGGAGCCGTCTGCACGATGCCGTACGCCGGTTACGGGAACAACTGACCGATGAGGAACAGGAGTGATTTGAGATGGAACGACACCACATCGAAAGCCTCGTGGCCGATCAGGCCCTCGGCGAGTTGTCCGTACCGGCCTCCTGGCTACTGGAACGTTATCTGGCCGAGCATCCGGAATATGCGCGTGAGGTTGACCAGATGAGGCGCACGATTCGGCTGGCCAAGTCGGCCCTGCTGACCGCTCAGCCCGCGGAGAGCCCGCTGCCGTCGATGCCTCGTTTGCATCCCCGGGGCTGGACGGTGCGGATGCGGAATGTCGCCTGGCCGGCGGCGTGTGCGGCCTGTCTGATGCTGGGCTGGTTCTTGCGGCCCACCGCTCCGACCGCGAGTCAGACCGTCAATCAGGCCAACTCGGTTGTGAAGCGCGAGGGACAGGTCGGTTCGGAGCGTCCTTCGACCATGGTTGTGGCGGGGGCGGCTGACGAGCAGTTCTGGTCGGTTCGTTCCTGGGTCGAGCGCAGCTCGCGTTCATCCAAGGGGACGGCGGGTGCGTCGGCGATCGTGTGGAAGGCTCCCTTTCAGGTTGCATCAAATTGAGGTGCGGTATGGATCGGAAACGACTTGCGGCGGTCCTCGTGATCGCCTGTACGGTTTGGCCTGGTTGTCTTCCCGAGAAGCGGGTGGTTTGGTCGCGTGACGGCTCGCGTGCGATGGTCCGGGCCGGTGGGGATCGCTTGGTCCTGCTCGACGGTCCGACACTGACCCCACGCGATTCCGGCCTGCCGGTCCTGGGCATGGATTGGCTGCCGGAGGTGAACGGAACGCCCCGGGCGGTTCTGCTCAAGCGGCACGACTACACCACCTGGGATTCGCTCAAGTCTAATCTGTCTTCCGACGAGGTACGCAAGGTCGCCGCCGCCGCGAAGGACCTGGGCGATCAGTTCATGGCTTTTCAGGGTCCCACGGATCAGTTCAAGCTCAAGGACGATTCCCTGCTCAATGACGGGGTCTGCGCAGATGCGGCCCTGCTTTGTCTTCGGGACACGGCCACACCGGAGCTGAAAGCCAAGTTCGGTGGCAAATGGGGTGAACTGGGCGAGCCGAAGGCCTACACTGCCGAGGTCACGGTAATCGCGGATGTCGGCAAGCAGGCGGACTCGGGGCAGGTGCTCGACACCTTCCTGGTTTCGGGGCGAGTCCCGGTGGCCGCTGATCCGACCGGTCGAACACTGGCCTTGTTGCTTCCGCGTCCCGACCAGTCCTTGGCCGACGCTCAGCCCGCGTATGCCCTGGCTGTCTGCGATCTCACCCGGCCCAAGTCCTTGAGCGTCGTCGACGAGCGCGTGGGCATGGGTGTGGCCTGGAGCGGCGACGGACGGCAGATCGCCTACTTCCGCTACGTAGGCGACCCACCCAAAGAACGCAAGCCCGACGGCGCCTCTCGGCTGGGGCACCTGACAGTGCGGGACATCTCCTGGACGGAGGTGGATGGCAAGCCGGTGGCCCAAGCAGGCGCACCGAAGCAAGTGGGCGTCCTGTTCAATTCACTGGCCGGACTTCAGTACACGCCCGACGGCAATCTGATCTTCGCGGCTCTGCCGATGACACTGCCCGCCACCACCGAGGATATGCCTCAACGATGGACGTTGTTTCGGTGGGATCCTCGATTTCCCGCGACCGTCAGCCGTGTGCTGGACAGCGAGACCACCGATTGGTTCGCACAGCCAAACCAGATGTGGTTGTTTGCCATGAGCCCCAGCAGTCGGCGGGTCCTCCTGGCTGGCGACAAGGACTCCAGGAAACTGTACGTCTACGATTCCAGGTCGGGGCGGCGGGTCATCGTGGAGGGCGTTGAATGGGACGAACACGGGATCCAGCCCACTTGGCGGAATGAAGATCAGTTCTGCGCTGTCGTCGTGGCGGGCAACGAGAGTGGCTCGCCCGGTCGAAGAGAACTGGTGTTGTTCGCAATCGATTCGTCCGGGCAGGTCAAGGCGGCTTCGTGTCCGAGCAGGGATTGGCCGCTCGAGTGGACCAGGGACTGGCTGGAGACAGAATCGAAATAGTCATCACCGAAAACCGACCGCTAAAAGCTGAAGGCTCTTTCTACTTCCCGAAGTACTGCTGGCACGCGGCCTGGTTTGGGAAGAGCCCCACCCCAACGAGTTCACTGCACCGGCCGTTGGGCCCGGTCAGCGGATTGGCACGCGGGGCAAGGAGGTTGCTTGCCCGAGCCAGGCCGAGGCCGGTGGCCAGCCCTCGCTGCAGGCCCGGCTGGCCGACCACGGCGGTCAGCGTGCGCGGTTGGGGGGCCCCAAGGCCGGCTAGGCCGCTGCCCCCCAGGGGTGTACCCGGCGCGGCTGCGGTCACGCTTGATTGCGACAGTTCTTTACCAGCGCTGGTGACATTCGGGGCAGCGGAACTGAGGGCCAGAGCCGCGAGGAGGCTCAACTGCTGGGCACGAGAGCCCGGCACGGTGTAGGGCACCCGGCCCTTGGGTCGAGTGCTGGCCGGCTGGGTCGCCGCCAAGTCCGAGGATGCCGGCTGGGTCGCCGCGCCTCGCGGGTCGGATTGGTCCGCAATGAGCCTGGCATGGCCCTGCTCCACGCCACGCGACAGGTTGATCGTCGAGCGGTGGAACAGCAGTGCCGCCTCTTGCTGACAGCCGAACGACAGCAGCAGGGGGATGCCGCAGATCAGAACCGCATAAGGCGATGAAAGTCTCATAGTCAGTTCCTTCTTCCTGTGCATCACGCCGCCGCTACCACGTCCACTGAAGCTGGGCTCCGTACACCACCTTGTCGTAGGTGTAGGGCTCGGCCCAGTCGCTCGTGAGCAGGTTCGAGCGGGCGTCCATCCAGTTGATGATGCCATGCAAGGTCAGTTCGCCCCAATCGGGGTGGTCGAGGATCTTCTGAGATACTGTGAAGGCATAGGTCGTAATCTGGTCATCACGCCGGCGGCTGTAGCGATCGAGCAGGCTCCAGTGGCGATAGTCGCCGAGCTGCCAGTTCACGTTGAACCGGAGAACAAGTTCCTTGTCCGGCAGGATGAGATAATCATTGGGTGACAGGGGGTTCAGCAGCGGCAGGTTCGCTCCGAGGTAGAAGTTGTGATCGGTACGGTCGAACTCGCGACCCTCGGTCGCCACGCCATCCAGGCGGTAGCCAAGCGATAGATCGCCGGTTCGTTGCGTCCGGGGCAAGGGATGGTACTTCACACTCTGTTCGACGCCGACGGAGTGGACCAGACCGTCGCGATCATACTCCGGCTCGGTGGGGTAAAGGAATTCCTGGCCGTTCAGCTGATAGAAGACGCCGGTCTCGTTCAGCCAAACGGGGCTGTTTGTCGGCTGCCAGTGATAACGCAGGCCAGGGGTCAGCGCATGGTTGGACAGAAATGACTCGTTGCCCAGTAGACTGATGTCGTAGTCATACTGGAGACTCAGCTCCCACCGCTCGGCGAGCATGCGGGCGTAACGAATGCTGGTTCCGTAGTCCTGGTAGTTGAACTCCTCGACCGAGAAATTCCAGACATGGCCGAGCCGGCCGCCGATCGTCAGCAGTTCGTCGCGCCTGGTCACCGGGGCGTAGTGGACGTCCACCATCTGGCCGAACTTGCCGTCCGGCCGGCCGGAGGTGATGCCAAGGGTACTGCCCGTGCTGCCCAGAAAGCTGACGTTGGTGTCGTACGCCAGGCCAACCTGGTAGTCCAGCCGGAGCACCTGCCGCCGAGCCTCCCGGCGATGGCGGCCAATGGCTTCGGTCAATTGGGGATCGGGATTGCCGAACTCCGCGAGGAGGTCCGTTGCCCGGTCAAAGTTCTCCATGGCCGGATGAATGTTGCCCAGGTTGTGCTCGGCCAGCCCCCGGTAGAACCACAGCCAGGGGTTCTGCGGTTCGAGTCGTTCGGCCTGGTCCAAGGCGGCCATCGCGGCCCGGGGCCGGCCTTCACGAATCAACTCGACAGCCGCGTCCAGCAGACTCTGAACAGATGGCGCAGTCTCCCACGAGTTCCGCGCGGTCGGCTCACGAGAAGTACCGGCCAAGTCGCTGCCGGCCGCCGCGCTGCAGAGTGCCAAGCCGAGCAGAACGCGATGAGCTACGTGCACCGGTGTCATCCTCCCTTGGCGTCAGTCGGGCTCTTCGGGGGGGTATGATACACCATCGTGCCGCCTGTCAAAATGGCAGAACTGCAAGAAATGCTTTTCCAGGACTCGTTTGCCGGCCCCCAAACGCCCCTTTCTCTGGTACGCGGTTTGATTCCTCCCCTGCCTGGGGCCGCCGAGGCGGCTCCGAAGGTGAGGTCTTGCCATGCGCATGGAGCAATTGACCGTCAAGGCCGCCGAGGCCCTTCAAGACGCCCAGGAGCGAGCGTCCGCCGCAGGGCATGCCCAGTTGGAGCCTCTGCACCTGCTGCAGGCCCTCATGGCGGAGAACGGACAGGGCGGTGGGGTCGTGGTACCCATTCTTGAGAAGATCGGCGTCAAGGTCGATCGATTGCGCCAGATTGCAGCGAGCGAACTCGCTCGTCGCCCCAAGGCCACGGGTGGCCAGACCGTCCCTTCCCGCGAGCTCCAGGAGGTGCTGCAGGCCGCCCAGCGGCACGCCGACCGCCTCAAGGACAAGTACATCTCCACCGAGCATCTGCTGCTCGGTCTCGCTGAGATTCGTTCAGACGCCAAGCAGGCTTTGTCAATCGGGGGAGTGACGCCCGACGCAATCCTGGCCGCAATGAAGGATATTCGCGGAAATCAGCGGGTGGACAGTCAGAATCCCGAGGACACCTACCAGTCGTTGGATCGCTATGGCCGTGACTTGGTTGAGCTGGCCCGCAAGGGCAAGATCGACCCGGTGATCGGACGCGACGAGGAAATCCGGCGAATCATGCAGGTGCTCACTCGTCGCACTAAGAACAACCCGGTCCTCATCGGCGAGCCAGGGGTCGGCAAGACCGCGATTGTCGAAGGCCTGGCCCTGCGGATCGTCAACGGCGACGTGCCTCACACGCTCAAGAACAAGCGGGTCGTGGCCCTCGACCTGGGGGCCCTGATCGCCGGAGCCAAGTATCGCGGTGAGTTCGAGGATCGACTCAAGGCTGTCGTCCGGGAAGTGGTCGAAAGCGACGGCAAGGTCATCCTGTTCATCGACGAGATGCATACCATCGTCGGGGCGGGCAAGGCCGAGGGGGCCATGGATGCAGGTAATCTGCTCAAGCCCGCCTTGGCCCGTGGCGAGCTCCGCTGCATCGGGGCGACGACGCTGGACGAATACCGCAAGCACATCGAGAAGGATGCCGCCCTCGAACGACGGTTTCAGCCCGTGCTCGTGGCCGAGCCTTCGGTCGAGGACACCGTCGCTATTCTCCGGGGCCTCAAGCCTCGTTACGACGCTCACCACGGGGTTCGTATCCAGGACTCGGCCCTCGTGGCGGCCGCAACGCTGTCCCACCGCTACATCACCGACCGGTTCCTTCCGGACAAGGCCATCGACCTGGTGGACGAGGCGGCTTCTCGCCTGCGAATTGAAAACGACTCGATGCCTTCCGAACTGGACGAAATTCGCCGCAAGGTGATGCAGCTCGAGATTGAACGCGAGGCCCTGCGCAAGGAGAAAGATGAGGGCTCGCGCAAGCAGCTCGGCCAAGTCGAGAAGCAGCTCGCCGACCTCGGCGAGCAGAATAAGGCCCTCACCGCGCGATGGGAAAAGGAGGTCGGCATTCTCCGCGAGATTAAGTCAATCAAGGAGCGAATCGACGCTAAGCACAATGAGCTCGCCGATGCCCAGCGGACCGGGAATCTCGAGCGGGCCGCGAGGATCCAATACGGCGAGCTTCGCGATGAGGCCAGGAACCTCGCCAGGCACGAGGCCGAGTTGACCGACTTGCAGAAGAACGGCGGGGCCCTCGTTCACCAGGAGGTCAACGCCGAGCAGATCGCCGAAGTGGTCAGCAAGTGGACCGGCATTCCTGTCTCGCGGATGCTCGAAGGCGAGCGACAGAAACTGCTGCAGATGGAAGAACGCCTCCGCCGTCGCGTCGTCGGTCAGGACGAGGCGACCGCCGCCGTCAGCGACGCCGTGCGGCGCAGCCGGGCCGGACTGGGCGATCCCAATCGGCCGATCGGCTCGTTCATCTTCCTGGGACCCACCGGCGTCGGAAAAACCGAGTTGTGCAAAGCCCTGGCCGAGTTCCTCTTCGACGACGAGGGGGCGGTGGTTCGCATCGACATGAGCGAATTCATGGAGCAGCACTCCGTGGCACGCCTCATCGGCGCTCCGCCAGGATACGTCGGCTACGAGGAGGGCGGCGTCCTCACCGAGGCCGTCCATCGGCGACCCTACTGCGTGGTGCTTTTCGACGAAATCGAAAAGGCCCATCACGACGTGTTCAACGTGCTCCTCCAAGTCCTCGACGACGGCCGGCTCACCGACGGCCACGGCCGAACCATCGACTTCCGCAACACCCTCATCGTGATGACCAGCAACATCGGCGGCCAGATCATTCAGCAGCTGGCCGAGGAGAAGGCCCCCGATTTCGAGATCGAGGCTCAGGTTCGCGAGGAGCTCAAACGGCACTTCCGCCCCGAGTTTCTCAACCGCGTGGACGAGACAATCATCTTCAACCGGCTCAGCCACCAGGATCTGGCCAGAATTGTGGATATCCAGTTGGCCCGTCTCCAGCAGCGATTGCATGAACGCCGGATCGTCGTACGCGTCACCGATGCCGCCAAAAGCCACCTGGCCAAGGAAGGTTATGATCCGGTCTTCGGCGCCCGACCACTCAAACGCCTCATTCAACGCGAGATCGAGAATCCGCTGGCCAGGCGAATTCTCAACGGAGACTACGCCGACGGCGATTCCGTCGAGGTGGACGTTCGCGGAGAATCGTTCGTGTTTGAAAAGGCCGGTACGCGGTAGGGGACCACCCGCCGCAAACTCACCGGCCGCTGTCATCGGGGATCGCCGGCTCAATCAAACTCATCGCCGCGGAAGGTGCTGCCCAGGTAGGTGGTTCTCACTTTCGGGTCGTTGATCAGGTCGCGAGGCGTGCCCTCGGCCATGACCTGCCCCTCGTGAATGATGTAGCTGCGGTCCGTTACCGACAGGGTCTCGCGAACGTTGTGGTCGGTAAGCAGGATCGCGATCTTGTGCTCTTCCCTCAGGCGGACAATCTCCCGCTGTAACCCCTCCACCGCGATGGGGTCAACCCCGCTGAACGGCTCGTCCAGCAGAATCAGCTGAGGTTCGGTCACCAGGGCCCGGGCAATCTCCAGCCGTCGTCGCTCTCCCCCCGACAGATCACGAGCGTACTGGTGCTGGAGATGCTCCATGCCGAACTGCTGGAGCAGCTTGTCCGCTCGCGCCCGCCGATCCCGGCGACGCAGCGACATGCTCTCCAGAATGGCCGTCAGGTTCTGCCGAACGGTCAGACGCTGGAAAACGCTGGGCTCCTGAGAGAGATAGCCAATGCCCCGCTGGGCCCGCTTGTACATCGGCAGGTCCGCAATGTCCTCACCGTTGAAGATCACCTTGCCTGCATTCGGCTCGATCATGCCGATGGTAATGCGAAAACTGGTGGTCTTGCCGGCCCCGTTGCGGCCCAGAAGCCCCACGATCTCTGCTTGGTGCACGCAGAAACTGACCCGGTCAACAACCGTACGGCTGCCATATCGCTTGACCAGATCGACGGCATCGAGCAGCTTGGCTGGAGCAGGCATTGCTGGCCTCACCTTACACAAGCCACCCACCGCTCTCGCAGTGGATAGGCTGTTGATAACTCCGAGGGCTCAGACGGTTATCCGCCTTCCGGGGTCCGTCTTCCACCCGATCCTGGCTTCGTCCCCCTCAGGGTTCGCAGAAGCCACCGCAGGCAATAAGACACTGTCTATCAACCAGTTAGGGCGGCAAGTACAGTGCCACACAAGCCCGACGTCGCTTCCTGTCTGTACAACTGAAATAAGTAAACTCAAGTTCGTTACTTCGGCCCTCGTTGTGGATAACTCGATCTCGTCGGTCCTGACCTAGCGGATCCACCGCATCCTGCCGAAGTTGGGAATCACACCCAGACCGGCCGCCCACGAGGATCGGTAGCCCGCCGGCCAGTACACGAAAAAGGCCCGGCCAATGAGCTGGTCGCCCGGCACCGTTCCCAGTTGGTACTCCTCTCCCAGGGGCTTCAGGTGCGGGCCGACTTCCCACCACAGCCGCGAATCCTTGCTGGCCGGACTGTTGTCCCCAAGCATGAAGTACTCGCCTGAGTAGTACCTGCCATTCACGCCGCGCCCTTGACGCAACAACATGGGGTGTCCGGTCGTACCCCATGCGGGCCAACCCACGTGTGGGTTCGTTTGTCCCTTGTCATTGTCGTGTTCGATTTGGGGCGTGCTCTGGTAGTAGACGTCGCGCTCGACCACCACGTGTCGGAACCGAGAATGCAGATTGCGGGCAGCTATCTGGACGGTGGTCGGCCGCACGTCATCAACCTTACGGAGGCTAACTTGAACGGCCCGGGCGATGTCCGGCTGGTACTCATCACCCGTTGCGACCAGTTCCTTGCCGTCGACGCGGAGCGAGACACGGTAGTCAACGTTCGCAAACTCGATCTTGACGGCTCGCCCGCTGCGGAGAGGTCTGCTGATCTTGGCCTGCCCCACCAGTCGCTTGCCGCCCGGCAGCCCCGGCCCTTGCTGTTCGATGGCCACAATACCGTCCGCTCCGATGTCTGCAATGAACACGTCACGGTCCTTGTTTATCTGCAGACGAAGCCCCCCGTTCCCGGCGATCGGGAACCAGGTGAAACGCAGACGCACATCGCCCACGAGGAAGGTGCCGCCACGCGGCCCGCGACCGTAGCGCCCACTGTCGTTGTAGGTCACAAGGTCGCTGATCTCTTTCCCGCTGAACTGGATGGCCTGCAGCGTGTCTTCGCTGCATTCGCAGACGAGTTCGCGCCCCGACGTAGTCCAGACCTTCGCCGCAGCATCGCCCACCGGCCGCCATCCAACCGTCGAGACCGGCCGCGTGTTGTCAGTTGCGGCCGGCAGATAGTCGTGGTCGTACACGTTGGACCACAGCGGCTCCTGAGCCAACTCGGTCTTCCTTGCGATCCTCAGGTGGGGCAGAATGCGCTGGTTGAGCTCGGCGTACCGGCTGTGAATCTGCTCGAAAGGGGCGGCAGGGCCCGACTTGATGCCGTAGAAGTAGACCTCACGCCGCAGTTCGTCCAGGGCCTCCACCACGCCAGGCTCCTTGCTCTGGAGTTCGGCCACTGGAACCGTGTATACGTCTCCGTCGATGATCTCCAGCACCTCGCCGGGCAGGCCGACCAGCCGCTTGATAAAGTTGGTCGTTCCGTCCTTCGGATCCTTGAAGACGGTGACATCCCAGCGGTTGGGCCCGAAGTGCTTTCCGCCCAGCCCCAGCGACCACCCCCACTTCTGGACCAGGATCCGATCACCACTGTCCGGACGCTGAAGACGAGCCATCGGGATGCGGTCGACCTCCGTGTCGCAGTTGGGGCAACGAAGGCGGTTGTTGTACACCCTGCGCTGGATGGCTTCAGCCACGTCCGTCTGCGTGACACCCCGCGCGTACTCGTATCCGCAGGCCGAACAGGTAGTTGTGGCTTGGTCACCGTAGAGCGTCACCGCCATCGAGCCGGTCGGGATGACGAAGGCCTCGACGACAAAGGCCCGGAAAACGAAGGCTAGGATAAACGCCACCACAATCGACTCGAGCGTCTCCCTGATGGTCTCAGTCACCGACTTGGCGGCCGGGCTGGCTGATGAAACTGTCTGGGCTTGTCGGGCCATTCTGCGCATGTTGCCTCATCAGAGACACATTCGTCGGGTGGGTAGCCTATCGGTTGGCACGGTTCCGGTCAACCAATTGCACGATCCCGGGGCGACTGGCAGAGCCCCCCCAAGACATCAGCGAAGACATAAACAAAAGAGCCCACCGGCTTTGCGCTCGGCGGGCTCTGTAGTTCGCAAATAAGCCGGCAATCACCTACTCTCGCCCTGAGGGACTACCATCGGCCGCTTGGGCTTAACTACCGTGTTCGGAATGGGAACGGGTGTGACCCCAAGCGTATGGTCACCGGCACTCGGTATACTACATGATCCCGGCGGGGCGTCAAGGCCCCTGGGCCCGGTTTTTCGAGAAAATCTTCTCCGGCGTCGTTTTGGCCACCACGGCCGCGAAAACAGCCCGGGCCCCTGCTTTTTTCAGGACCTTGGCCATCTCGTTGATCGTGGCATTCGTGGTTGCCACGTCGTCCACCACGCAGATTGTCCGGCCGGCCAGGTGCTCGGGTCCCTTGATCCGGAAGATCCCCCGGACGTTCGCGGCTCTGGCTGAGGCAGGCAACTCCGCTTGGCGGCGCTTCTTGCCACGTACCACCGCCGCCCGCCAGACCGGCACGTTCAGCTTGCGAGCCGCGGCCCGGACCAGAAGACCTACCGGCCAGAAGCCGTGTCCCCACCGTTCCCAGAGGGTGATTGGAACAGGTATCAGAGCCTCGATCTGGCCAGCCCACACCTGCCCGGCAATCGCGTCCGCCACCAGCGTGCCCAGGATTGCATCTAACTCTTGATGGCGTTTTAACTTATAGCGAAGAACAAGCTCGCCGGCGGGGCCTTCGTACGTCCCTACACGGACTAGGGCGTCAATGTCGACCCTTTGTCCCTTACAGTGGCGGCAGCCATCCGGACTAACCATGTAGGGCTCCGCCACCCGCCCGCATCGCGGACAGAAAGCTCTGCTCAGGTCATCCATGAATCGGGACGTGCAGTGCGGGCAGGCCCAGGGGGCCTCCGGTGACAGGCTCGTGCCACACAACGCGCAGGCGCGGGGGTAGACCAACTCGCCCAGCCATCGGAACGGCCAGTGCACCGCATGCATGGGACTCATTCTGCCCTCGTGCCGGATACGAGGCAAGCTACGCTTGTAGGAGCAGGGCCGATGCCATACTTTTTCTCCCGTGAGTCATTCGCTGGACTTGCTTCTCGAAGCGGCACTTGCCAGGCGGGCGTCGCTGCTGGCCGACCATCGGACCGATGCGCTGCGCCTCGTGCACGGGGATGCGGACGGGCTGCCGGGCTTGGTGATCGAGCGCTACGGCGATGTCCTCGTGGCCCAGTTTCACGAGGGACGACTGGCTGTGGAGGAGGACACGCTTCGGCCGGCGATCGAGAATCTGCGGCGAAATCTGGGGCTTCGCGCGGTCTACAGGAAGTCCTTCCTTCGCGATCGTGATCATGTTGCGCCCGATGTCACTGAGGTCCACACGGACCCCACGCCGTGGCTAGGGGATCCGGTCGAGCCTCAGGTGACCATACGGGAGAACGGCCTGCGGTTCGTGGTCCGGCCGTACGAGGGCTTCGCCGTGGGCTTGTTCCTGGAGCACCGGGAGAATCGGCGGCGAGTGCGCGAGCTGGCTGCCGGGCGGCGCGTGCTCAACAGCTTCAGCTACACGGGGGGGTTCTCTGTGGCGGCCGCGGCAGGCGGAGCCATCGTGGTGCACAGCGTAGACCTGTCCAAGCGATATCTGGAGTGGTGCAAGGCCAACTTCGCTGCAAACGGGATCGACCTGGCGGATCATCGCTTCTTCCGCTCGGATGTGTTTGAGTTCTACAAACGAGCGACGCGGCAGAAACGTCGCTACGATCTGATTGTTTTGGATCCACCGACGTTCTCGCGTCTACGTCGGCCGAATCGTACGTTTGTACTGGCGGATGAGCTGGAGCGTCTGGTCGGGGGCGGCGTGACGTTGCTCGATCCTGGTGGGATACTGCTCCTGGCGGCGAACGACCGTCGGCTGGCCATCTCGCGTCTGGAAGAGGCGATCGCCGCAGGTGCCCATCCGCGAAAATGCAGCATCCTCGAGCGCCCCTCGCTGCCGGTCGATTTCCCGGGTGATCCCCACTACTCCAAGACCGTGATCGCCCGCATCGACTAGCCGTGGACGGCGCGGAGAGGCTTCAGGGCATCTGGAGCGGTTGGCCCTTGCGGTAGACCGTGCCCTGGAATACGGCAATGATGGCCTTCTCGTCGTCGGTGACTCGAATACTGTAGGTCGCCAGCTTCGGATTGAGGGACTCCTCCTTCGCCTCGGCGTAGAGCGTTCCGGTCGTCGCGGCCTTCAGGTACGAGATGGTCGCGGTGATGCCGACGGCCAAGGTGCCGTGCGAGTTCGAAGCCACCGCGAACGCCAAATCGGCGAGGGAGAAAATCGCGCCCCCGTGGACCATCCGCACGCTGTTGTAGTGATCTTCACGGATCGGCATTCGCACTCTGGCGGTCCCGGGGCCGACCTCGAGAATCTCGATTCCCATCGCTTTGGCAAGCAGGTCCTGCTGAAAGTAGCTTTTGACATCGGTCATCGGCATGCTGCTCCTTGGATTAGGATTGAGGTCTCACCAGTGACGGGATTGTACACCGCGGACCATTCGGGCGAAACGCCGTCTTTCTAGGTCTTCCAGCCATCTGCCCGGTCGATTCTTTGCCCCATTCATTTCGACCAAGCCCTACAGTAGACTCTAGAGCTGCTTGTCTCTGACTTCGGGTCGAACCGGAGTTTGGGACTGGATACGAGCTGTGGGAGTTGCCGACAAGATACGATGTGGCCTGGATCTGTCAGCGGCCACATGGCTTGTGGGGGCTGGCGTTCCTGAGGTGTGGGACGAGCGTGGGGAAGGGGTAGCACGAGGGCGTTTCGTGAGTCCGACGATCAGTGTGGGCAGGAAGAGGGTCAGCCGAATGCCGGCCTCTGGTATCCACGGGCCGGGTGTCGCCGGCAAGCCTTCAACGTCGAGTGCCTCCGCCCGCGTCACCGCGGCAAAGGCAACCAGGTTTCCTTGCTCAAGGTGGGCTCTGCTCCGCAGCCTGAAAATCACTTTTGCGGGCTTGCTGGCCTTGATCGTGGTGATCCTGATCGGCCTGGCCGCCTTGAACAGTGAAGCGAATCTGCTTTTCCTGCTGTTCAGTCTGAGTGTGGGCCTGGTGGTCTTCGGAGCGGTCGTTCCGCTGTTCATGGTTCGCTGGATCGAGGTGGAACGGGTGATTGCCCGGGCGGCAGTTGCCGGTCGTGTGCTCCCGGTGAGCTATGTGGTGCGGAATCACGGACGGTGGGGGGCGGCCTGGGGTCTGGTGATCGAGGAGACCGCGGCGGGGAGCGTTCTGCAACTGCCGCGGGGGTTCGTGCAGGAGCTGCCGGCCGGCGGTCACGAACGGGTTGAGTTGCTGGCTCATTGTCCACGTCGCGGGCGGTACCCGCTTAAGGCTGTGCGAGCCCGGTCCAGTTTTCCGCTCGGCCTGTTCAGCTGCGAGGTGGTCTTCCCGGCGGAAGCCGAGATCGTGGTCTATCCGGCGTTGGGTTCGTTGCGGGGCAACCCGTGGCGCGATCAGCGCTGGGCGGATGCCCAGACCTCACGGCAGCGGCGAGCGGGCCTTGCCGCGGAGGAACTGGATGGGCTCAGGGAATACCGGGACGGTGATCCCCTGCGGTTGATTCACTGGCGGCGCTCCGCCCATGCGGGCGACCTGGTCGTTCGCGATAGCCCTCCGGCTCAGCCGACACAACTCATCCTGCTCCTCGACCCCTGGCCGGACTCCGATTTCGGGGGCGAAGGCAAGCCGGACCGGCGGAGGAGACGCAAGGAAAGCCCGGTCCATCCAGAACAGCATGATCGCGAGGTGGAACTCATCATCAGTGCGGCGGCAACCGCCGCGTGTGATGCCCTGGAGCGAGGGCATCGGGTGGGGTTGATTGCACGAGGCCAGGTTCCGGTGATCATTCCCCCGGCCAGTGGGCGGCTACAGCGCCAGCGGGTGCTGCACGAGTTGACCATCCTTCGCGCCGGGAGTCCGGAAATGCTGGACGAACTCGTCTCCCGGATCCGGTGGTCGTCAGGATGGCACGCTCGCTGCCTGCTCTGCGTATCCGAGTTGAACGATCAGCATCGACGATTGGCCCGGTTCCTCGGCCGGCGGGCCGAAATGGTCTCCATGGTGGCCCCGGGGACGGCTTGGTTCGACTCGGTGTTCATTCCGGCGCCCCCCATCGCTGCGGAAACGCCGTCGGAACGGAGGGGCCCATGAACGGCTATCCCCGGCTGTTCCGATCGCAGGTGGTTCTGCTCTCCGCGGTGGCGGTCCCCCTGGCGGTCGCGGAGGATTCGCTGGTTCGCCAGATCGTCGTCGTGGGTGCGATCCTCGCCGCGGTTCTGTCCTACGTCTGGCGAAAGAAGCCGGCCCTGCCGATACCCGTCGGGCGCATCCTCGTCTTGGCCGCATTCGGCTGGTTGATCGTCGAATATGCCTGGCTGGATGAGATCCCGGTCGTCGCCCTGTCGCACTTTATGATCTCGTTCTGTCTGGTCAAATTGCTGCAGTTTCAGACCGACCGCGAACGGGCCCAGTCGCTGGTTGTCTGCTTTCTTTTGCTGGTTGTTGCTGCAATCGTGAGCGGCGACATCCTTTTCTTCCTGGTCCTGGTGTTGTACCTGACCGTCGGTCTGCGGGCCCTGATCAGTCTGCACCTGGCCGTGGAGCTTGGCCGCGTCGATCACTACAACCGCCGTGTCAGCCCGTTCATGGCCGCTCTTATGCCCGGCGGCGCGAGGGAACTGGGCAAGCGACCCGCGATGGACTTCACCTTCGCCGGAGCAATGACCGCGATCCTGATCGGAGCCGCGATCTTCGTTCTCTCTCCTCGAGCCGGCGTGGGCATGCTCGGCCACCTCGACGCCCGCGAGGGGGCCATCTCGGTGACCGGTCTGGGCTCCTCGCTCAGCTTGGACCGGATCAGCCGGATTCAGACCTCGGACCAGGAGGTCGGCAGCGTGCGGCTGAAAGACGAGAACCATCAGGAATACTCGTGCCCCGAGCCGGGTCCGTATCTGCGAGGCTTGGTGTACGACCAGTATTCCGGTTCTTCCGCCGGCCGTCGCGGCGGCTGGGAGTGGCGGAAGACGGGCGATCGAACCGCCCCGATGCGGGAACAGCACTGTTCGCTGATCGCCGGCTCGGCGAGTCTCCTCTCCCCAGCCGACATCGAAGACGCTTCCCGAGTCGTGCAGGAGTTCCGGATGCGGACCTCGGACCTTCATGTGTTGCTGGCCATGTACCCGGCGATCGAGGTCCGTTCCGATGACTTCGAGTCCCTTCGGAAAAACAACGACGATCAGGTCCTCTGGCTCCACGGGCGGTTGCGTTCGTCAATTCGCTATGAGATCGTCTCTCTGGCCGGCGTACCCGAGGAAATTGCCGCCGTGCTCGCGAAGAAGCGGGGTCGGTCCGAGCCCATCGTTCAACTTCCCGATCCGCCCCTCCCTCGCGAGGACAGAATTCGTGAACTGGTCGCCAAGCTCTCCGCCGACACGAAGATGCCGGTCGCGCTTGATGATCCCAGGTGGCGGCGGGCTTACGCGGAGCAGATCTGCAAATACCTGGGCTCGTCCGAGTTCGCCTATACACTCGACCGGCCGCCACCCGCCGGGCGACGCGAGCCGCTGTCGGCGTTCCTCCTCGACCACAAACGCGGGCACTGCGAGTACTTCGCCGCGGCCATGGCCCTCCTCTGCCAGTACCGGGGCATTCCCGCCCGGGTGGTCACCGGCTACCGGGGAGGAGACTACAACCCGCTGGGACACTACTACGTCATCCGGCAGAAGCACGCTCACTCCTGGGTCGAAGTCTACATTCCCCAAAGCGACTGGGTTCTGTTTGACCCCACCCCGGCAGCCAATCAGACCGATCGTGCCGCCCGGCCCTGGCTCGCCGGCCTGGCCAGTTGGCGCGACTATCTCCAGTTTGAATGGGCCAACCTGGTCGTGTCCTACGATGCCAGCACCCGAACGCAGCTCTTCAGGGGCTTCGCGGATTGGCTCCGGCGACCGGTGGGGGATCACAAGAACATCATCGAGTCCGTCGGCGCTTTCGTCCGCGAGCTGTTCTGGTGGCGGGCCGAGCTTGGCTTGTACAACCGCCTCCTGTACTGGTTCTTCGCCATCATGGTCCTGGTCATGGTGGTCCTTCTGGGCTATGTATTCGGCGTCCTGGGTCTGTGGGCCGGGCGGTATGGGTGGGCCCGCCACCAGGCACGAGTCCAGGAGGACACCGTTCTCGGAGACGCCGAGTTCTACCGCCGCTTCCGCCGCCGGCTGAGGTCGCTTGGACTGCGGCGACCCGCCGATCAGACGCCTGCCGAATTCGCCGCCGAACTGGCTCGCCGGTACCCGTCTCTGAGTGACGCACCCTCGGTGGTCGGTGCCTACTACCGCGTGGCCTTCGGCCGGGGAGGTCTCCTGCCGTCGGAGAAAGCCCGCATCGAGGCGTTCCTCCAAAGACTCCGCACGCTCGATCCGGCCCAGTTCACGGTGACCTCCTGACCGTGGGTCGACGCTTGCAAAGCCCTTTCTCGCGGGGTATCGTGTTTTTCTGACAGGACCGAGCGAATACCCCTTGCTGCGGCCAAGCGTCGCGAGTGTGTCGCTTGGCCGGCTCGTTTATCCAGGCAGGTGAAACATGGCCCAGTACTTCGTTGGTGTAGATCTCGGAGGAACCAATATTAAGTCAGGGGTTCTTGACGCCGACGCCCGGGTGCTCTGCAAGATGAGTGTGGCAACGGAGGTGGACCGAGGGAACGCGGCCGTGGTCGCCAACATCGTCAATGCGGCCGAAGCCGCCATCGCCCGGTCCGGCGTCGATCGTTCGAAGGTCGCGGGCATCGGCATCGGCTCACCCGGACCGATGAGCCATCGCCAGGGCCTGGTCATCAACCCCGGCAACCTGCCATGCCTCAAGGACACGCCCTTGCGCGACATCATGGTGAAGAAGACAGGTATCAAGACAACCCTGGAGAACGATGCCAACGCCGCGGCCTTCGGGGAGTACTGGGCGGGCGCGGGCAAGGGCGTTCGCGATCTGGTCATGTACACACTGGGTACCGGCGTCGGCGGAGGAGTGATCGTCGACGGGCGGATGCTGCGCGGCTACTTCGAGAACGGAGCGGAACTCGGCCACATGATCGTGAAGCCCGGCGGCCGGCGATGCTCGTGCAACCAGAAGGGCTGCGTCGAGGCATACTCTTCGGCCTATTTCCTTGCCCGCCGAGCGGAAGAGATGATCAAGGAAGGACGCCCCAGCAGCCTCAGAACCCTCGTCGACAAGGGGGAGCTGCTCATGGCTGAGCACATCGTCGAGGCCGCCAAGGCCGGCGATACGCTCGCCGCCCAGGTCTGGGACGAGGCGTGTTACTACCTCGCGGTGGCCATCGTGAACATGCAGCATGTCACCAACCCGCAGCGGGTGGTGTTGGCCGGCGGGCTCATCGCCGCCGGCGACTTCCTGCTCGGCCCGATATGCCGACACGCATCCGAGCTGACCTGGAATCTGCTTGATGATCTGCCGAGAATCTGCTTCGCGACCCTGGGCAACGACGCCGGAGTCATTGGGGCCGCGGGTTGTGCCTGGGAGGCCGACCGCTCGGGGGACTGGTAAGCGATGGAACTGCTGTCAGGAAACGAGGCCATCGCCCGGGGGGCGTGGCAGGCAGGGGTCGCCGTGGCCACGGGCTATCCGGGAACGCCATCCACCGAGATCCTCGAGAACATCGTCAAGTACAAACCGGACATCTACTGCGAGTGGTCGCCGAACGAAAAGGTGGCTTTCGAGGTCGCGGCTGGAGCTTCGCTGGCCGGTGCTCGGAGCATCGTGACCATGAAACACGTCGGCTTGAACGTCGCGGCCGACCCGCTGATGACCCTCTCCTACATCGGCGTCGTGGGCGGCTTCGTGGCCTGCGTGGCCGATGATCCCGGGATGCACTCCTCGCAGAACGAGCAGGACACGCGGCACTACGCCCGTTTTGCCAAGGTGCCCATCTTCGAGCCATCCGACTCGCAGGAGGCGGCCGATTACGTGCGGCTGGCCCTGGAGGCATCCGAGCAGTTCAGCGTTCCTGCCATCCTGCGGACCACGGGCCGGGTCAGTCACTCGCGAAGCCTGGTCACCCTCGGCGAACGCAAGACCCCGCGGTCAGTCGGATTTCAGAAGAACCCACCACGTTTCGTGCCCATCCCCGTCTGGGGCCGAGTCATGCGGGCCAACGTCGAGGACCGGCTTCGGAAACTGCAGGCGGCGGCGGAGCAGTCACTCGCCAACCGCATCGAATGGCGGGACCGCTCCCTGGGGATTGTGACCGCCGGCATCGCCTACCATTACGTGCGCGACGTGTTTCCCGAGGCCTCGGTGCTCAAACTGGGCTGGTCGTATCCGTTTCCCGACCGCTTGCTCCGCGAGTTGGCCGCTGGTGTCGGGCGGGTCCTGGTGGTGGAGGAATTGGACGACATCCTGGAGCAGCACATCAAGGCCCTCGGGATCGCGTGCGACGGCCGCAACTTCGTGCCTGGCATCGGTGAACTGACGCCGCATCGCGTGCAACTGGCTCGAGCCAGATACGAGGGACGCGACGCCCAGCCAATTCAGCCCGTGCCAGAGGCCGCCGATCTGCCCGCCCGCCCGCCGGTGCTGTGTCCCGGCTGCCCCCATCGTTCAATCTTCTACGCCCTGGGCAAGCACGACGTCGTGGTGACCGGCGACATCGGCTGCTACAGCCTCGGTGTCTTCCCGCCCCTGGCCAGGATCGATACCATCCTGTGCATGGGCGGCGGCATCTCCATGGCCCAGGGGTTCCAGAAAGCCGGCGAGCCCAAGAAGGTGGTCGGCATAGTCGGCGATTCAACGTTCTTCCACTCGGGAATCACCGGCTTGCTCGATATCGCCTACAACCGCGGGACCTCCACCATCATCGTGGTCGACAACCGCACGACCGCCATGACCGGCCATCAGGACCACCCCGGCACCGGCGTGACCCTGATGGGGGACAAGACCGCCGCCGCATCCATCGAGGACCTCGGCCGGGCCTGCGGTATCAAACGCGTCCGTACCATCGATCCCTATGATTTAAAGACCACAATGCAAGTGCTCAAGGAGGAAATCCAGGCCGACGAGCCTTCATTGGTCATTTCCCGGGCTCCCTGCCTGCTGCACGAACGCCCTCCGGTCGTAGCCAAGTACGCGGTGGACGCCGACAAATGCAAGGAATGCGGCCTGTGCCTGAAGCTCGGTTGCCCGGCCATGGAGGGCGGCGGTGGGGCGCCGCGGATCAATTACCTCCTGTGCAGCGGCTGTGGGGTGTGCATGCAGGTGTGCCGATTCGACGTGATCGGGCCGGTTGAGAGTGCATCATGAGTGCTGGATCGGTGACCAATGTGCTGTTGGCCGGCGTGGGAGGGCAGGGCATCCTGCGAGCGGCCGAGATCATCGCCCGGGCTGCCTTGGTCGTCGGCTACCAGGTCAAGACCAACGAAATCCACGGCATGGCCCAGCGGGGCGGGTCGGTCGTCGCCCAAATCCGCTACGGTCCTGAGGTCCACAGCCCGGTCATCGCCGAGGGCACTGCCCAGGTCCTGGGGGCCCTCGAGCAGATCGAGGCGATTCGCTACGCCCACTATGTGGCCCCCGGCGGATTGGCCGTCGTCTCCGGCCAGTCGATCATTCCAGTGACGGTTTCCACCGGCGGCGCCAAGTACCCCCAGGACGTCAAGGATCGGCTGGGGCGGCTTTTCAGCCGACTCGTCTACTTCGATGCCCCCAAGATGGCCCTCGAGGCAGGCAACATCCAGGCCGCGAACACCGTGATCCTCGGAGCGATGTCCAGCGGCCTCGATCTCCCGCCGTCCGCGTGGATGGAGGCCATCAACACGTGTCTGCCGGAGAAACACCGCAAGGTGAACGTTCGGGCTTTCGAAGCCGGGAGAGCATGGGTATGAGCGATCGCTATCACAACCCGCATGTCGAGACTCTGTCGGCCGACGAGATACGCTCGCTGCAGGACCGTCGCCTGCGGGCTATCACCGAGCACGTGTACGCCAGAAACTCCTGGTTTCGGGCGCGGCTGGACGCCCGCGGCGTTGCCCCCGCAGACATCCGCGGCCTGGCCGACATCGGGCGCCTTCCGACGATGAGTAAGGAGGATTTCCGTGCCGGTTACCCGCTGGTGATGAGCTGCGTAGACAAGGCGGCCATCGTCGAGATGCATATGTCCTCCGGATCCACCGGGACGCCTGTGGTCATGCCCTACACCCGGATCGACATCGACCAGTGGGGTGAGTGCATGGCCCGCTGTTACCGCATGGCCGGCGCCGACCCGGGCGACATCGTCCAGATTACACCCTCATTCGGCCTCTTCAACGGCGGCTTCGGCTTCTTCCACGGGGCTCGGTCGATGGGCCTCTTCGTGCTGCCTACCGGCGCGGGCAACACCGCCCGCCAACTCCGTCTCGCGAACGACTTCGGGGCGAAGGTGCTGACCGGGGTGGTCTCCTATGCCATCCGGATCATGGAGGTCCTGGATGAAGAGAAGCTGCCCCTGCCGCCCTGGAAGGTGGGCATTTTCGGGGCAGAGTGCTTCTCCGACGCGATGAAGCAAAAAGTGGCCAGCGGGCTGGGCATCGAGGTGTTCGACATCTACGGGATGACGGAGACCGGAGGTGTCGGGACGCTGGGCATGGACTGCCGGGCGCACGACGGCCTGCACGTCTGGGAAGACCACTACGTGGTCGAGGTGTTGGCCAGAGGCGCCGACCAGCCGGTGGCCGACGGCCAGATGGGCGAGCTGGTCGTGACCTCGCTGACTCGAGAAGCCCTGCCGGTGATCCGATTCCGCACCGGCGACCTGACACGCGTCCTCTCCCGTCAGCGATGTGCCTGCGGCCGGACACACGTCCGTGTGGCCCCGATCACCGGCCGCGTGGACGACATGCTCATCGTCAAGGGCGTGAATTTCTGGCCGCGCCAGGTCGAGCAGGCCCTCATGGAAATCCCCGGCGTCCGCTCGAACTACCAGATCGTGATCGAGGAGGTGGACGGCGTGCGCGACATTCGCGTCCATGTCGAGGCCGACCCGGGTGTCACCGGTTTCATGGTCGAGAAGCACCTCAAGGAGGCTCTTGGGTTCTCACCCAAGGGAGATGTCTTCGCCCCCGGCCACCTTCCCCGGCAGGAGGGCAAGGCCCAACGCGTGGTTTTTGAGAAGAAGTGAACTCAAGGGGCTTGTGTCCCGGCCTGGATGAGAGGGCGCTTCATGTCCCCTCGGGCGATGCATGAGAAGACCGCCTCGATCAGCTTCTTCCGATCGATGGGTTTGGTGGCATACTCATCGCAACCGGCTTCGATACATCGGGTCCGGTCGGAAGACATCGCGTGGGCAGTGAGGGCGATGATCGGGCCGGTGTAGCCCCGGCTTCTCAGTTCGCGCGTGGCGTCATACCCGTCCATCACCGGCATCTGCATGTCCATGAGAATGGCGTCAAACGCTGCTTCGTCAGGGCTCGTTCGGAAGGCGGCTTCGACAGCCAATTGCCCATTCTCGACCGCAGCGACTCGGGCCCCGGCCTTCTTCAGAATGTGCGAGATGAGCCGTTGATTGTCGGCCCCGTCCTCGGCCAGCAGGATGCGCCGGCCCGCCAGCGGGTGGGACGTCGTCTCCGAGGCGGCTCCGGACTCGGCCGCGGCGGGGCTTGGCTCCGGCCGGTCCTCCGTGAGCGCCACGCCTTCAAGGGACCCCGTGGGCACCGTGACTCGGAAACTCGTTCCGGCGCCGGGCTTCGTTGCCAGGAGGACGACGTCTCCCTCCAGCAGGATGGCCAGCTTCTTGCTGATGGTCAGGCCCAGCCCCGTTCCGCCGAACCTCCGGGTGGTCGAGCTGTCTGCCTGGCAGAACGGCTGGAACAGCTTGGGCAGCTGCTCCTCGGTCATCCCGATACCCGTGTCGATGATGTCAAACTGCATCTCCGGCGAGTCGCCGCCGGCGAGCCGCACGGCGATGCACACCTGGCCGGTGTTCGTGAACTTGATGGCATTGGCGCACACGTTCAGCAGGATCTGCCGGAGTCGTGTGGGATCGGTGCGAATGGTCGCCGGGATGGTGCCTTCGTATTCAATATGGAGTTCCAGGCCCTTGGAGTCGGTTCGCACCTTCATCAGTGAGGCGACCTCATCCACGATGGTCCGCGGGGAGCAGGGAATCCGTTCGACCGTCATTCGACCTTCTTCGATCTTGGATAGGTCGAGGATATCGTTGATGATGCCCAGGAGGTACTCGCCGTTGATCTTGATCGTCCGGGCCGCTTCCAGCCGCGTACTCAGAACTTCCTCCGAGTCTCCGGCTTCCAGGAGAATGT
Source organism: Phycisphaerae bacterium (assembly GCA_018003015.1). Lineage (NCBI taxonomy): Bacteria > Pseudomonadati > Planctomycetota > Phycisphaerae > Phycisphaerae bacterium. The sequence goes on from JAGNEZ010000035.1 coordinate 41,836, forward strand.
CCGCGAAGCCCAGGATCGCCGTCATCGGGGTGCGAATCTCGTGGCTCATGTTGGCCAGAAACTCGCTCTTGGCATGCGTGGCGGCCTCCGCAACGGACTTGGCGTTCCGCAGCTGCAGCTCGGCCCGCCTGCGCTCGGCAATCTCCCGCTCCAGGTCGTCGTTGCTCTGCTTGAGCGCACTGGTGCGCTCGGCGACACGCTTCTCGAGGGAATCGTAGGTCTGCTGCAGGCGGTTGACGAGCGCGTTGAAACTGGTGGCCAGATCGGCGACATCATCGCGCCCCTGGACCTCCACGGGAACAAGGCGAGCGCCGTCGGCTTGGTAGGCGACGCTTCGAAAATGATGGGCGATTCGCCGGAGGCGCTGGGAGACCACCAGCCGGAAGACGGCCGCGATTGCCGCCAGCAGAAGCAGCAAACCGCCCAGCATGGTCGCCGATTGACGAATCGTGTGCCGGTTCAGGGTCGCTTGGATGTCCCGCATGGGAATGGCCACGGTGTCCAGGGCAATAATGCTGCCCAGAGGTCGATGAAAGCCGGCCGTGGCACCATATTGCTCAATGAGCGATTTCGGCGCGTTCTGCGGCTCCCCGTGGCAGCGGAGGCAGGATTCCTCCATCCGCCTTGCGGTGAAATGGGCCAGATACTCGTGCCCGCCGACCTTGATGGTCGACTCCACCCGATCGATGTCCGGATGAGCGTTGAAGTACTTGATCATCCGCAGCTCGTCCGGACTCGCCATGTTGATCGGATTTCGAGGATTGTCGGAGGAAAACTTGATGATCAGCTCTGGGTACTTCTCACGGACCTTCTCAAACACCCGCCGTGAAACGTACGAGGTGGACATCGCCTTGGGGATGAAATCGTCCTGCCCGACCAGCGAGGTCACCAGCGGGCGGATCTCCTCGGCCACGTATGCGCGGACCGCCAGGTTGTACTCCATGACCAGGTCCGCTTGCCGCTCGGTGACCTCGGTCAGATGCTGGTGGCTGGTCATGTACGACCGATAAAGCAGAAACCCGGCAAAGGCCAGACCCAGGACAACCAGGGGCAACATGAACTTCGCCGCAACACTACGCATGAGCTTCTTTCGACAACGACGCGGAACCTACCCGTGATTTCAGAGTAAACACCCTTCGGATCCATCGGTTTGACGCGACCGCCAGGTGAGTCTAATCTATGATCTGGGATACGCCGGGGAGGCGAACCGACCCTTAATCACAGGAGACAACATGCGATTCTCGATGATTTTATTGCTGGCTGCGGTCGCTGCCAGTGCCGGGCTCGCGTCCGCTGCTGACGTGCGTCGGGAGATCCAGTTCCCGGACCTGCCGAACGCCCGCACGCTGAAGTGCGATCTCCATATGCATACCGTTTTCTCGGACGGCTTGGTCTGGCCGACCGTCCGGGTCAAGGAGGCCTGGAAACAAGGCCTGGATGCGATCGCCATCACCGATCATATCGAGTATCTGCCCCATAAGGCGGACATCAACATCAAGTTCAACCGCCCCTATGAACTGGTCGAGGACACGGCCAAACTCATGAACATCCTCCTGGTCAGAGGAGTCGAGATTACCCGGGACACCCCCCCGGGGCATTTCAACGCGATCTTTCTGAAAGACAACGCGCTTCTGGATACTAAGGATTTCTACGAGGTCTTCGACCGCGCCGCCCAGCAGCAGGCGTTCATCACCTGGAACCACCCAGGCTGGCAGGGACTCGAACGCGGCAAGTGGGGCGAGGCCCAGACCCGGTTGTTCGAGAGAAAGCAGCTGCACGCGATCGAGATCTGCAACGGAGATGAATTCTATCCCGAGGCCTTCCCCTGGGCCGTCGAAAGGAACCTGGCTGTCCTGGGATGCTCGGACGAACATGAGCCGTTCCGCAACGAGATCATGACGCCCGAGAACCACCGCACCCTGACCCTGGTGTTCGCGCGCGAGCGGACCCTGGACGGGCTGCGCGAGGCCATGTTCGCCGGGCAGACCGCGGCTTGGTGGAAGAACCAGCTCTTCGGACGCGAGCAGGAGCTGGCTCCGCTCTTCGCCGCGTCGGTTGAAATCAGTCCGGTCCGCAAGCGGACCACAGACTCCTTGTGGGTTGAGGTCAAGAACCGCTGTGAGATCGACATCAGGCTGGAGTGCGATCACAAGGACAAGCCACGCCTCATCGTGCTGCCCGCCAGAGCGACCTCGCTGGTGGTGTTCCCCGCGCCTGCGACCGGCGACCCGGAACCCGTGAACTGCCGGGTGACCAACTTCCTGGTCGGTCCGAACAAGTCCCTGAATGTCAGACTCGAGATTCCACGTTCGTGATTCGCACCCGGCACCGCACCGAGCCAGCTCCCCGGTCCGAACAAAGGCGGTGCCAACGCCGCCCCATGGCTTCGCCCAATGCGATCGGCGCCTCCAGATGAGCTCGCACCCTGCTCCCGTCGGGGCCGAGAGCTCGCCTCGGTAGCCAAACGCCGCGTCCCAGCTCAGAGAGACGGGTGGGCACCAAGCTGCCTCACTGTCCCACGCAATGCCGGGATCCCTCGTCTGCGTCCCCGAACAGGCTGGGCGTTTGGGGCGGCGTCGATCTGGCTTCGCGGCGGCGTTTTCCACCCTGGTTCGGCCTTGTCGGCGTGCTTGGGACGCTGGTCAGCGGGTCGGCAGCCCCATCGAGCGGGTCGCCGGTTTTGACCGTCCGGAGCCGGGCTCTGATTCGTTCTGCGTACTCCTTGGACAACTCAAAGCCAACAAAGCCGCGGGCCAGCTTCTTCGCCACGGCGAGCGTCGTTCCGCTCCCGCCGAAGGGGTCCAGGACCAGATCGCCCTCGTTGGAACAGGCCTTGATGATCCGGCCGAGAAGTTGTTCGGGCATCTGGCAGCCGTGCCAGCCTTGACGCTCCTTGAAAGTCCCGCAGACGCGCGGGAAATACCAGGTATCCTCGTTTGCCTTGAACCCTTCGGGCAGATCCTGTGGACGAAGGATCCACGTGTCGTCGGGCAACCGGCCCTTGGGATTGGCCCGGGTGTCGGCGTACACCAGTTGCCGGGCGGACGGCACGCGGATCGTCGCATCGTTGAAGGTGAAACACTTGGCATTCTTGATGAAGTAGAGCAGATGGGCATGGCTGCGGCTGAACTTCGCCTTGCAGTTCACGCCGAATGTGTAGTACCAGACGACCCAGCTTCGGCAGGTGAGCCCGAGCTCCCGCTGGGCAATCAGCTTGAGCTCGGCTGCGTACTCGTCCCCGATCGCCAGCCAGAAGGTGCCCGTCGGCTTGAGAGCTCGGACCACACCGGCCATCCACTGCCGGGACCAGTCCAGGTAGGAGTGCGACTCCTTGCTGTCGTCGTACACATCATAGTCGTAGCCGATGTTGAACGGCGGATCCGCAAACGCCAGGTCGACACAGCCCTCCCCCAGTTCCGCCAGACCCGCCACGCAGTCCATCTCGTGAACTTGACCAGCCTTCAGTGCCATCGGTTCCTCCTTCGACGCCGAGATATCCCCAGAGATTATCGCAGGATTGGACAACCACGCAACGGGAAGAGAATCTCGAGATGTTCGGGGCCTGTGAGATTCGGGTTACGCACAGCCCTGACTCAGGACGCGACGCACGCGCGAGCCAACGAGGCAGGTGATTTCGTACGGAATCGTGTGCAGCTTGCGGGCCAGCGCCTCGACGCTGTTGGGTGCGGACGGATCGCTGTCGATGACAATGATGCGATCCCCGACCCGCACTTCACCGGCGTCGGTCAGGTCCACCGTGGTCTGATCCATGCTGATCCGTCCGACAACCGCAACCGCGCGGCGGGGCAGACCGCGAACCGCTTCGAGCAGCATGACCGCGTCGTTGCCGAGGGATCGTCGGTATCCATCTGCATACCCGATGGGGACGATACCGATCACACTGTCCCGCCTCGTCCGGAAGGTGCGGCCGTAGCCTACGGTACAACCACTGGGAATCCGCCGGACGGCCACGAGCCGGCTGACCACCCGCATCGCAGGCGTGAGATCCACCGGCCGCTCGCCGGCCGGACCACCCCAGTACCCGTAAACAGCCAGTCCCGGTCGCACCCGGTCGAGATGGGATCCGGGAAAGCGGAAGATGGCCGCGGAGTTGGCGGCGTGAAAATGCCGGATGGGCAGGTCGGTGCGGCGGAGCCGGTCACGCAGGACGATGAACCGATCAAGCTGCTCCCGGCTGGAGTCGAGGCTGGGTTCGTCAGCGGAGGCGAAGTGGGTGTAGACGCCTTCAATCGCCAGTAACCCCAGCCCGGCAATGTCCCGGACAAGCTGCTCCGCCTGGTCCGGAGTCAGCCCCATCCGGCCCATGCCCGTGTCTACCTTGACCTCCACCAAGGCCGTGACCGTGAGCCTATCGGCCGCTGCCTTGAGGATCTGGGCCTCTGAGAGCGACATGACCGTCAGCGAAATGCCTGCCTCGACGGCCGCCTCGGCACGCTCGCGGCTCTCGGATTCGTCACATCCCGCCAGCACGGGAGCCAGGCAGAGCAGCGGTCGGTCCCAGCCGAGCCTGCGGGCCTCCAGAGCCTCCCCCAGGTGGGCGACCGCGAGGCGGTCGATTCTGGCCTCGAGCAGGACGGGCAGTACTCCGGCAAGCCCGTGCCCATAGGCGTCAGCCTTGACGGCCGGGCAGAGCACCGCGGCGGAGCGCAACCGTCGGCGTATCGCAAGGATGTTCCGCCGGATCGCGTCCGCGCTGATTTCGGCCGTGACCATCGGTTCCATGGGGCCGTGCACTCTACCCAGCTCCGGGCACGCGGGCAAGAGGACTGGCCGAGGGCCCTGATCAGGGTTAGAATGAACGCCCGTGAATCGTCGGAACTGTTTTTGAAGTCACGAAACCCCGCCGGGCCGCACGAAACGCTGTCATGAAGAAAGCTCAAGCTACTCCCACCGCCTTCGCTGAACTCGGCATTGAAGCCCCGTTACTCCGCGCCCTGGCCAAAATCGGTTTTGTCGAGCCTTCCGAGATTCAGAAGCAGCTCATCCCCGTGGTGCTGAGCGGACGCGACGTGCTGGGTCAGGCCCGAACGGGAACCGGCAAGACCGCCGCTTTCGGGCTGCCTTGCATGCAGATGGTCAATCGCGACATGGGTCTGCAACTCCTCGTGCTTGTGCCCACCCGTGAACTCGCCGTCCAGGTGGCGGCCGAACTCCTCCGCCTTTCCGAGTTCCTCGGATTGCGCATCGTGCCCGTCTACGGTGGACAGCGGATCAAGTCCCAGCTGCACTCGCTGGGCAAGAAGCCCTGCGTCGTCGTGGGGACGCCCGGTCGGCTCATCGACCTGCTTGAGCGGGGGGCTCTGAGCCTCGGCGACGTCCGATTCGTCGTTCTCGACGAAGTGGACCGCATGCTGGACATCGGCTTCCGCGACGATATTCGACTGATCCTCGGCAAAACCACTAACCCCCATCAGACCGTATTTGTATCCGCCACTCTGAGCGACGAAATCAAACGGCTGGCCGGCCAGTTCACCCGCGATGCGGTGGAGGTCAACGTCTCTCGCGACGAGATCACCGTCGAAGAGGTCACTCAGGTGTTCATCGGCGTCGAGCCGTGGGACAAGTTCAGGCTGCTTCAAATGGTCCTGGAGCGCGAACAGCCCAAGCTGGCCATCGTGTTCTGTAACACGAAACGCGGGGTCATGAAGCTCGCCAAGAGGTTGCACGTTGAGGGGATCGACGCTCGCGAGATCCACGGGGACCTGGTGCAGCGCAAGCGAGAGCGGGTCATGGAGCGGTTCCGCAAACACAACCTGCACGTCCTGGTGGCCACCGACCTGGCGTCTCGCGGCATCGATGTCCACGGAATCACGCACATTGTCAACTACGACATACCCGTCGACTCGGAGGCTTACGTTCACCGTATCGGCCGGACCGCCCGCATGGGTTCGTTCGGTAAGGCAATCACCTTCGTCACACGCGAACAGGGCAAGCTGCTCACCGAGGTCGAGAAACTGATCAACCTCCAGATCACCGAGGAGCGGCTCGAGGGCTTTGTGCCCGGTCCTCCGCCACGCGGGGAGTTCGGACGCTTCCCGCCGCCGCCCGACAGACGGTCAAGAGGACCTGCCCAGGCCTCGCCGGCGCCTGCGGCCGAGCCGTCCTCTGTCCCGGCCGGTACCGCACCGGCCCAGCCGGCTTCGCCCTCCGAACGTCCAAAGACCCTTGGAGCCAAGTTCAGAAGTCGCCGGCGACGCTTGTAGGCTTTCAGGAGGCTCACACATCACCCACCTTCCCTTCGCCCTCAGGCAGGCGGCTCGAGCAGTCGAACAGGCCGGGCTGTCGACCGAACTTGCGTGCTCCGCCATACGTTCCTATACTGGGAATCCGTCTCCGCCGGCTTGTACGCCGGGATGTGACTGTTGGCGGTAAGAGGTTGCCAAATGCCGATTTATGAATATGTGTGCCAGGAATGCAGCCACGCATTCGAGCACTTGGCACGCTCGATGAACACGCCCGAACGCACCCAATGCCCGGCGTGCGGGAGCGGCAAGATCGAGCGGCAGATGAGTGTGTTCGCCGCCCGGCAGGGCGGAGGGAACACCTGCACCCTCGCACCCGGCGGGCCATGTTGCCAGCAGTGCCCGGGAGCCGCCTCGGGGCATTGTCCGATGTGAATCGACGTCCTGCGGGCTTTCCTCTGCGGGAGTCCCGTTCTTCGAGGGAAACTGCTACTCAGATGCGATTCCGTTCCGATACCCTACCACCGGCGCTGCGTATGCCTTTGGCTGCGGTCCTCGGTTGGCTCGTGCCCGGCGCAGGGCACTGGTTCATTGGAGAACGAGCCCGAGGTACCATCTTCCTCGTGGTGATCGGTCTGACGTTCTGGGGCGGCATTGCCATCGGGGGGGTCAAGAACACGGTCAACTCCAAAGATCGCTTCCTCTGGTTCCTGGGCCAGGTTTGTGCCGGGGCCCATCCCATCGTGGCCATGACCTGGGGTAAACACTCCGGCGCTCCCGAGACCGGCGGCGATCCACGATGGTACGCCTACGGCCACACGGAGGACACCGCCGTGGTCTACACCGCCATCGCCGGCATGCTCAATCTGCTGGCCATCTTCGATGTGCTGGCCAGGATCGAAAAGGGAACGGGCCAGCAGTCTCGCGCCGCCCCGGCAGCGTCTCGGAGGACCGGACCATGATGGCTTCCGCCATGTCCGTTCTCGCCACGCTCTTCATCACCCCGATCGTGCTGACCCCACGCACGCAGATGGTCTTCCTGCTGCCGCTGTGCTTGGCGGTCAGCATCGTCTACAAGACGACGCGCTGCGACAAGCTCCGTGACATCCCCCTGGCCGCCCTGGTCAGTTGGATCACGATCGTGGTCGGAATGTACCTCGTGGGCATTGTTCTCATGGTCCTCTTCGAGTTGGCGGCCTAGGACTGCCCGCGGCCTCGCCCTCGACTCGATGCTCCTCGACGGATCGGATCGCTCCATCGCATCTCGGCCAACGGTTGCCCCTTCTCCGGCAGGCAAGAAGACCGGAGCGGGCATTCTCGAACCGGTCTACCCGAATGCACCGGAGCCGAACCGGCCAGGCGCGACCGTGGCCCGGTACATGGCCTCAAGCCGATTCTCGAGATCGCCCGAATGTACAGAGGCCGGATTCCCCGGCTTCCGCTGGACGCGGTTTCCGACGTCACCAGCTTCGAACTCGGTTGACACTCTCTCCGCACCCCATACGATGATGCCCGACGATCGACTTGTCCACCGGGACACTGGTGATGAGCTCAGACAACCCTCAGGATCGGCCGAGCACGGCATCCACCGAGCGGGCGACGGAAATCCAGTCGCCGGAAGGTCTCGGTGCCTCCCTCGACTTGTCGCTGCCCCGCCATGTGGCCCAACACGCCGCAGCCCCGAAGATCACCGGCTACGTGTTGGCGGAGTTGCTCGGAGAGGGAGCCTACGGCCAGGTCTGGCGGGCCTGGCAGCTTCGCACCCGCAAGGAGGTGGCCGTCAAGGTCTTCAAGAAGCGAGGCGGGCTCGACTGGATCTTCCTGCAGCGGGAGATCGAACGGCTCCTCCGCCTGGACCGGCATCCTCACGTGGTGACTCTGCTCGACGCCGGCCTGGACAGCGATCCGCCATTCTATGTGATCGACCTGTTGAGCGGCGGTTCCCTGCAGCAGTTCGTGCGCCCGGACGCACCCGCCGGCCGCACCAAGGTCATCGAGTGGGCTCGGCAGATGTGTGATGCCCTCGGCTACGTGCACCGCAAGGGCCTGATTCACTGTGATCTGAAGCCAGCCAACGTGCTCGTCGACGAGCAGGACCGGGTGCGCGTCGTCGACTTCGGACAGTCGCGCGTGTTCACCGAATCGGCGGCATCGCTGGGCACGCTTTTCTACATGGCCCCGGAGCAGGCCCGGGTCACCAAACTCGGCCAGCCGGTACAGCCGGACGTTCGCTGGGACGTGTATGCCTTGGGAGCGACGCTCTTCTCCATTCTCACCGGCCGTGTCTCGCACGCCACCGCAGTCAATATCGCGTCTCTTGACAACGCAGCGACCTTGGACGATCGGTTGGAAAGATACCGCGGCATGATCGCGGCCGCCCCGGTCACCGCAGGCGATCGCGAACTCGCAACCGCTGCCGGGACAGAGCTGGCGGCCGTGGTCGCCAAGTGCATGGCCCCAAAGCCGGAAGACCGTTACGACGCAATGGCCGAGATTCGCTCCGATCTCGACGCCATGGATCGCGGCAGGCCGGTGAGTCCGCTGGCCCATCATCGGCGATACCGCGTCCGGAAATTCGTGCAGCGGAATCCTCTCGGCGTGGCTCTGGCAGTGGCCGTCGTGGCACTGATGACCGGCGGGCTGATGCTCCGGGCCGAGCGGGAGAAAGGCGACCGCGCCGCCGCCACCGGTATTCTGACCCGTTTCGTCCAGGATCCCGCCCAGGCGGCCAGAGAGATCGCGCAGGCCTCGAAGCGAGTCAAGGCATTCCTGGCCGATGAGACAGCACGGTATGTGGCTTCACCGGCCTTCACCGAGCGGATCAAGGGGGCACGCGCCGGCCCCTGGTCAAACCCGGTTGCGTTCTGGGAATCCGTTGACGGCGGACTGCTCTTCAAGCACGGCGAGTGGCTCGAATTGGCGACGATGCAATGGCCGGAGCCGGCGACTCTGTTCGCGCAACTCAAAGCCAAGGCAATCTCGGGCAGCAGTCGGCAGAAGTACACCGCATTCTGCCTGATCGGCCAGAAGGGGGGACAAGAAGCCGAGCTGGCGGAGTTGTGCGTCCAAGCCGTTCGCTCGGAGTCGAACCCCGGCGTGGTTTCGGCCGCTCGATGGGCGGCTGCACGGCTTGGCCGTCCCGAGCCGTGCCGTACCGCTGGGGATATCTTCGTGGACGATCTCTCCTCGCTGGCCTTCGTTCGAATTCCCGGCTGCGAGTCGTTCCAACGAGGCGTGCCGCCGACCGAGGCGGCCTCTCCGAACCAGGCGAAGCAGTCGCATCCGGGGCGCCCGGTCGCCTCATTCTACCTGGCGACGACAGAGGTGACGGCAGGTGCGTTTACCGCCTTCATGAGCGATCCTGCCGAAGCCGACCGGATGAAGGCCCTCATCGAGGCATCCCCGCAGCTGCGCGAACCGCTGGCCCTGTGTACCCAGGCCCTTCAGGCCCAGATCGATCGCGCGGGCCTGGAAGAGCCGGCGGGCTGGCTGAGCCTGGATACAGCCCGCAGCTACTGCGCGTGGCTGAACGTCAGAGGCGCGGCGGCCGCTCCGAGGCGACGGTATCGACTGCCTGCCGAGGATGAGTGGGAGTATGCCTGCCGGGCCGAGAACCCGGGCTGGTTCTGCTTCGGCGACCGTGAGAACGATGTGCCGCTGTTCGCCAACTGCTGCGGCTTCCACACCGCGGGATTCTCGCCACCGGTCGGACAGAAGATGCCCAACATGTTCGGGCTGTTCGATATGCATGGCAACCTCTGGGAATGGACCGACAGCCGCATGCCTCCAGAGGCCATCTCGGATCCGCGAATTGCCCCCGAGCAGGCATCTCGTCTTTACATCTTGCGCGGCGGGGCCTACTATTCACCTTCGCTGGTGTGCAGTTCTGCCCAGCGAAACTACAGCGACGCGTCGCAGCCATCCATGTACTGGGGCTTCAGGATCGTGATGGAGATGGTCGGCAAGTGAAACGCTATGGGGCAACCATTCCGGCCGGCTGCATGGCCCTCGCGGCGGCATCGTGCGCGTCGATCGACTTAAGTACGCTGGGACTGGGCCACCCGGCCACCCTGCCCGTCGAGACGCGCTTCGCATTCACGAACCTGTCAAGCAAGGCCTACGCCGCCCTGGCAATTCGAGCCCATGGCGACACGGACTACGAGACCCTGCCGCTCTTGCCTCCCGGAGGAACCTATCGCGGAGACTTCGGCTCGGTGCTGGGCCACGCCTGCCCCGGCTCACTCGACGTTCGCCTTCTGCTCTATCGCCGCGTCAACGCCTCGATCCCCATCGGCCTGGATGCCGGGGAGACGGTCGCATCGGAGCCTCTCGCTGGCGGCGAGATCCTCGACGTTCCAGCCTGCGATGTGGAACCGGTGGAGGTCTACACCATTGTGAACTGGGACGCGCCGGAGGGGACGGCCCGCCTCAAGTTCGCCCAGGATACGCCGGTAGATGCGTGGATTCGCCAATCAGGTCGTTTTCCCAATGCCGATGCCGCGTGGCAGACCGTCGGGCTGGACCCCGGCCTGGCCGGCCTCCAACCTCCCGAACCGGCCTTGGACGCGGCCATCGCCGGCCGGGTCGTCGATCGCGACGGCGCTGGAATCGAAAACATCGGCGTCCTGCTACGCACGCGATGGAGGGCCCGGCTCGATGACGCCGACGCCGGCAACGATCCCGACAGCGGTTACAGCGATCCGATCGCGGTGACCCGGACCGATGCCTCCGGCCGCTTTAGCCTGGATCGTCCGCCGGGCGCCTACCGGGTCGAGGTCTTTCAGGACGGATACCTGTTCCGGCCGGACGTGATCGACGTTGAAACGCCGCTGGATGGCATCGTGTTTGTGGCGGAACCCCAGTGAGAGTGTGGCGGATACACAATCCGTGTCACCGACCGACGCCCCGGCGCGGCGTGACTCCCATCGGCGGCCCGGCCCTCTTCGGTCTCGCGACAGCCCTGCCCGTTCTCCTTGCCAGTTGTCCCTTCCTGACGCCCGCGTTCAACCCTTTCCAGGATCTGCCGGCGGTGGCCGTCGATGGGCAACCTCACCTGCTCGAGTACGACGTCGCCCCCTTGGGCTGGCTTGACGCCGACCAGGTCCTTCGGCTTCAGGTGACCGGCGAATCGATCGCTGCCGTCCTGATTCTGGCGGCCGATCCGCAGCGACCGGATATCGGACTGCTGGCCGGCGGGGGACCGCCCGGAGCGTTCTTCAACTACCGCGTCCAGGAGGCAGGCCACTACTTCGTGTACGTGCTGTTCGACCCTTCGTCAGACAGCACCCGTCGGCAGGCGATACTCACCGCCGAGAATGGCGATTCAGGACATCGGCCGCCCGCCAGACAGACGGTCCGCGTCGTGTTCGACGAGGGCTACCTCACTCGGCCTGGCCTGGTCGACCCCAACTCGTTCACCGCCGACGAACGGCAGTTCCTGTCGGATATCAGCCCCCTGGTTCGAGAGGGTGTGCTTCAAAGGCTGCGGACAGTCTTCCGGGACACCCCCATTGATGTCCTCGCTGATACCGACCCCTTGCCGGCCTCTCCGTATTCCCAGCTCGAGTTCTCACCCGAGCGGAAACTCGCCCCGCCGGGCGAGACCTTCGACGCCGCCGTGCCGCCGCCGACCTCGGAACAGGCTTCCTGCCAGATCGCAGTCATCTTCGGCGAGATCCTGCCCAGCGGTTCCTACATCGATCCTGGTAATCAGAGGTACGACGACCGTGCCGTCGTCTACGTGGGCAGCTTCCAGGGACGGGGGGCCGACTGTCGCTCGGCCGCAATCAACTCGGTCAACAACATCGTCCTGGGCCTGTCTCACACCGCGGCCCACGAGATCGGTCATCTGGTCGGCCTCTATCATGTGCCTCTGACCGATATCATGAACCGCTCGCCGACGCTGGCCTTCCAGCGAGAGCTTGCCTTTGAGAGTGGCCAGCTTCTCGTCGAGGGGGGTGGGCAATCGCAGGTGCTGACCACCATCGTTCAGAATCCGAATGTCTACTTCCGCTTGGCGTTTCAGCAGTAGCCAGGAGGTTCGATCGGAACATGGCTGTGTCCTCCCCCTCCACGACACCGTGGCCTCAAGTGCTCTCCATGCGTCAACGGACCGAGGCGTTCAACGGCTGTCTGCGGGAACGGCTCGACTCGCTCGTGCCTGTGGCCATGCGCGAGGCCGGCATCGACATGTGGCTCATCCTCTGCCAGGAGGATAACCCCGACCCCCTCCTGGCAACCATGATGCCGATGGACACGTGGTGGCCGATTCTCCAGATCCTGATCTTCCACGATCGCGGGCCAGACGCCGGCGTCGAACGAATCAACCTCTCCATGGTCGACACCAAGGACCTCTACCTCCGCCCGTGGACCGGACGGGGCGAGACGGAACAGTGGCAGCTGTTGAAGACAATCGTGTCCGAGCGAGCCCCCCGGTGGATCGGCGTCAATATCGGGCGAGTCCAGTGGGCGGCCGGCGGCCTGACCCACAATCTATATGGCCAGTTGGCCCATGCCTTGCCTGATGGATACGCGGGAAGGTTGACGTCCGCCGAGGTTGCCTGCACGCGGTGGCTGGCCACCCTGACGCCGCAGGAAATGCCCTTGTTCCGGCATGTCGTGCAGGTCGGGCGACAGATCATCGCCCGCTGTTACTGCCGCGAGGCGATCACGCCCGGCGTGACCATGCCCGAGGATCTTCGGTGGTACTACTGGCAGTGCTGCGCCGATCTGGGCCTGCAGACTTCATTCCTGCCGTATTTCACGCTGCGGCAATCACCCGACAACGTCAAGGCTTTCGGTGCCGATGGGGTGATTCGTCAAGGCGACTGTGTCGTCTGCGACGTGGGTATTCGCTACCTGGGGATGTGCAGCGATCATCAGCAGTGGGCTTATGTTCTACGGGAAGGTGAACGGGCCGCTCCGGACGGCTTGCGCCGCCTGATGGCGGAATGCAATCGGCTTCAGGATGTCTTCATGAGCGAATTCCGCCCCGGACTGAGCGGCAATGAACTGCTGAAACGCATCCTGGATCGGGCGCGTGCCGAGGGCGTGCCCAACCCCAGGGTCTACTCGCATTCGCTGGGACATCTGCTCCACGAACCGGGTCCGCTGATCGGGCTTCCGTGGGAACAGGAGCGGTGCCCCGGGCGGGGGGATGTGAAACTGGAATACGACACCTGCTTCACCATGGAGCTGTCCATCGAGGCTCCGCTGCCCGACTGGAAGATCGAGGCCTTCCGCTTCAATATGGAAGAGGACGTCGCCTTCACCCGGGAGGGCTGCAGGGTCGTCGACGCTCGCCAGACCGAGTTCTACCTCGTCTGATTGCGTCCCTGCATCGGGCCCCCTGCTGCAGGCCGGCCGCTGAGGTTCACTCCATCATCTTGGTCACGCCCGGGAGGGGTAGCGGATACTCGCCTGTCTTCCGGTCCGGCTTGGTCGGCGGCTCCATGTCGAGCGCGGTCTTCTCCGGCAGCGGTCCATGGCTGAACTGCGATTTCCACGCTCCGTTCATGGTGTGCGATTTGCCATCGTAGCAGACCAGCTGGCCCAGGACCGTCGCCATGGTGCTGCCGACCATGTGATAGCCGCTGTTGACGGGCTTACGGTTGCGGATGGCCTCGATGAGCGCCTTCTGTTCGACCAGGCATGGATCCGGCACCTGCCCCTCGTACTTCCATTTCTTCTCCCCCTCGATGCGACAATCGCCCAGGTAGCAGGTGCCCTTGGTACCCATGATGATGTCGCTGAAGTTCCCGTAGGCTCCAGTCTGCGTTCGGCACAACGCGTAGACTCGAGGGCCCGACTCGTACTCGTAGACCACCGTGTGGTGATCGAACATGTCACCGTATTGCTCGCCGAAGGACGCCGAGCGTCCGGCCAGTCCAAAGGCCCAGGTGGGCATCTCCTCCTTCAGCGCCCAGGATGCCCGGTCGAAATTGTGGACCAGCGACTGGGGCACGTCGTCGCCCGAAAGCCAGCAGAAGTGGTACCAGTTGCGAAAGTGGTACTCCATCTCCGTCCATTGGGGATTCCGGGGCACCACCACGTAGGGGGCTCGCAAGAACATGCACTGGATGGCGACAATGTCGCCGATGACCCCATCGTGAATCCGTTTCATGCACTCCCGATAGCCGGCGTGCCAGCGACTCTGCAACCCCGACAGGAGGCTCAGCCCTTTCTCCTTCGCCAGCTCGCCGGCGGCTTTCATCCGCTTGACGCCAACCGGATCGATCCCGTGGGGCTTCTCCACGAAAACGTGCTTGCCGGCCTGCAAAGCGACTTCGCTGTACATCGGGTGGAACTTGCTTGCACAGGCGATCAGCACGAGATCAGCCGACTCAATGACCTTCCTGTAACCGTCTAGCCCGGCAAAGCAGTGGTCGTCGTCAACCTGAACCTGCTCGGGGTACTTCTCCTTCAGGTGCTTGCGGCTGTTCAGGACCTTGTCGTGGAAGACATCGCACATCGCGACCAGCTTCACGTACCGCCCGGCAGCCATGCTCTGGGCCGCGGCATCGGTGCACCGGCCGCCGCTGCCGATCATGCCGATGCGAATCGTCTCATCACCCGCGGCGTGGACATGGCCAGCCATGCTCAGCGTGGCGGCGCCGGCCGCGGATATCCTCAGAAAATCACGGCGGCTCCTGGAACGTGAACGGCTCTCGGGTCTGCTGGGCGACATCATGCACACTCCTTCCTTGCCAAACGCCATCAGCGGGGCTTCACCGAGAGTATACCGGCCAAGCCCGGCTGTGGCGATAGCCTCATCCTCGCAGGGCGGGTCTTCAGCGGGCGTGCCGTGGGAGTTCGGCCCTGAGGAACCCGCTGATGAGCTCGATCATGGCGGTACGGTCGATGGGCTTCGTGGCGTAGCTGTCGCAACCGGCGGCGATGCACTTGTCGCGGTCACTGGACATGGCATGCGCGGTGAGGGCGATGACCAGCCCGTCGTAGCCGCGATCGCGCAACTGCCGGGTGGCTTCATATCCATCCAGAATCGGCATCTGCATGTCCATGAGCACCACGTCGAAGGGGTTCCCGCTGTCCCGGGCGTTGAGCGCCGCCGTCAAACCCATCTGGCCATTGTCCGTCGTGACTACCCTCGCGCCGGCCGACCGAAGTACGTGCGAGATCAGCCGCTGGTTGTCCGGGCAGTCCTCCACCAGCAGGACGACCTTCCCCTCCAGTGCCCGCCGGCCGCCGGGCTCCGGAAGAGCCTGCGCTGCCCGCGGGCAAGCCGCCGGCTCCGCAATGCCCTCCTCGATCATCCGCACGCCTCGAAGCGGGCCCGTCGCCACGGTCATCCGGAAGCGGGTGCCCAGATCCGGCTGAGAATCCACGATGCAGACGTCACCACCCAGCATCTTGGCCAGGTTCCGGGCGATGGCCAGTCCCAGGCCCGATCCTCCAAAACGGCGGCTCATCGACGCGTCGACCTGGACGAACGCCTGGAAAAGCTGAGCGGCCTGATCCTCGGTCATGCCGATGCCCGTATCGACCACGTCGAACTGGACAAACGGCTTGGGCACGTCCGCAATGCACCGCACCACCACACGCACCCCACCCACCTCGGTGAACTTGATCGCGTTGGCGATAAGGTTGATCAGGATCTGACGCAGCCGGCCGGGATCGCTTTGGATCGTCTCGGGTATGACCCCGATGTACTCCGTGTTGTAGGCAAGCTGCTTGGCCTCCGCCCGGACCCGCATCGTGGACGCCACCTCCTCGATGATCGCACGGAGATTGCACGGAATGTGCTCGACCGTCATCTTCCCCGCTTCCACACGCGACAGATCGAGAATGTCATTGATCACCTTCAGCAGATGCTCGCCGTTGCGCCGGATCGTGGCCAAGTGCTGCCGGTTCTCGGCTCGAACCTCACACGGCTCATGGTTCGAGCACGTCGTGCAGCAGTCCACCGCCTCCGACACGAGTTCCGTATAGCCGAGAATGGCGGTCATGGGGGTGCGAATCTCGTGGCTCATGTTGGCCAGAAACTCGCTCTTCGCGATGTTGGCGGCTTCGGCCTTGGCCGCCATCTCGTGGGCTCTGGCCGTGATGTCCTCCAGGTAGCTGTTGGCGTTCCGCAGCTCCTGCTCCATCTGCTTCCGCTCGCCGATGTCGATGAACATCTCGATCAGCTTCTGCTTGCCACAGAAGGTGAAGCGCCGCACCGATTTCAGGATCGGAAGTTCGATCCCGTCGGCCCGGAGCAGGGCGCTGTCCGACGTCGTGGCTTCCTCCTGGTCGCTGATCTGGCAGGTGCCCTCCTCGCGTGGGCAGATGAACTGGTGACATGTACGGCCGATGATCTCCTGCGCCGAGACCCCGATGAGAGCGGCCGCCGCGGGATTGACGCTCTCAATGAGGTGGGTATGAGCGTCGAGAATCATGACCCCGGCCGACAGATTCTCGAGAAGGACGGCCTGGAAATGCTCCTTTTCGCTCAGGTCCTGCGCGGCCCGCTTCTGCTCGGTGATGTCGCGGACCGTGGCCTGAAGCAGCGTGCGGCCCTCCAGTTCCAGCCGCGTCAGCAGCACGGTGGCGGGGAACTCCTCACCTCCGAGCCGTTTGTGGGTCCACTCGAAGTAATGCGATCCCTCACGCATGGCGATCTGAATCATTTCCTGGGCTTGTTCCGCGGAAAGTCGCCCGTCCGGTTGCCGTTCCGGGGACACCATCCAGGGCGCGTTCGACACGAACTCACTCTCGTCGTTCGCCTCGAACATCTTCACCGTCGCCGGGTTGGCCGACTCAAACTTCCAGTCGGGAGGAACCAGTGTCATCAGGGCGTTCTGTGAGCTGATGAAGAGGGCCCGGTGTCGCTCCTGGCTGTCGCACTCGATCGCCCGCTGCCTCGCAAGCCATACCTGGTCTCGCTGCCGTTGCCGCAGGCCAGCACTCAAGACGGCAACCAGCGTCATCACGAATAGGATCACTCCCGTGGTCCATACCTGCTCGCGCACCGAGGCGAGAGACTCCGCCAGGTCAACCTTGACCACGAGGTGCCATGGCGTGTCGGGAACGCGCCGCAGGGCGGCTAGGGTAGGCACGCCGCGATAGTCCACGCCTTCCACCCAACCCTCCCGGCCCTGCACCGCCATGGCGGCAGGAAGTCGTGTCTGGCCGTCTGCGCTCGCTCGCATCGCGATTGCTGTTCCGATCCGATGCCGCGGCTCGTTCAGGTAGACAACCTCGCCACCTTCGCGCCGGACCAGGAGCGTCTCCGCCGTGGAACTCGACGTCGGCCAACGCCGGAGTAGCGGATATAGGGAAGCGCTGGGATCAACTTCTATGACCATGATTCCGATCGGCTCTCCGGCAAAAGGTGCCGAGGGGGAGATCTGGAATCCGGCTGAAACCGATCTGGAAGAAAGCGGAATGGCAAGGTTCAAATGAAGGCCGCCGGAGGGGCCGGAATGCAGGTCGGATATCGTCGCCTGGCCGGTGCTCAGAGCTTCGGCCATCTCCGGGCGGGAGATCATGTCCCTTTCGACTGGGCCTTCCGGCGACGCCAGGGCCACCCTGAGTTGAGAATCCAAGAGCAACACGCGTGTCGCTCCGCTGAGCTCCCGATAGGACTCCAGCCAGGTGACGAGCTGCGATCGTGTGTCTGCATCACCGGCGCCTCTGAGGAAGCGATCCGCCTGCCGACACGCGAACGGATCACTCCGGGCGAGGCGAGCGTGAGCCAGATGCTCGGCTCGCCAGTCGAGGACCTGCCGCACCTTCAGGTCGGCGGTGGCGACCATCGCCAGCGCGGCTTCCTGACAGGTCGTTTCAACCCGATGGGTGAAGTACGAGAAGCCGCCGACCGCGATGACGAGGAGAAGCCCTGCCGAGACGGTCAGCGGATTGCGGATGAGACGGCGGTACGAAAGGCGTTCCTTCAAGTCGGTCCCCAGCAGCATGACCAGCAACATGTCGCCATACGCGGCTACCAGGAGGCCGAGACCGAGGCCGCCGAAAGCGATCGCCGTGGTCAGCGCCATCGGTACGGTCCGGGTGCCGTAGAGCAACGGCGTGTCGGTCGCGTACCCCAGCACGATGACCACGCTGATCAGCATCAGGGTGGGTGCAAGGACGGCGGCGGTCTGCTGGCAGTACCACCACCCCGCAAAAGGCCGCAGCGTGAACAGCAGCGACAGCGCCGCGGCGAGAAATGCGTAGGCCGTCAGCGGCGCCATGCGCCCAATGGGGATGTGATCGAGTATCGTCGACGGAGGAGCGAGCCCATCAACAAGAGTTGAATCGATGCTCCAGGCTGTCAGTAACAGTTTAAGGAGGCTACTAATGCCGGTGATCGCCGCAGCCAAGACGCCAAACCGTTGCGCCGGGACGTCGAGCGGCCGCCAGTGGCGCAGAATGAGGGCCCAGGTCAACAACACCAGCAGGCAGGCCGTGCTGGGAGCCATGGGCACACGATCCGTCTGGAGTTGGCCAGAGAGCCGCGTGCCCGTGATCCAGCCCAACAAGACCGCCATGCCGAGGGCGAGTACGCCGACACCGCACGCCAGCGCGACGCGACGGAGCACGCGGGAGCAAGCCGCGAACGGCGGGGAATACCCCAGCAGCCCCTGAGTGCTCGTTCCGGGCAAACCGTGGGTCCTTGACCAGGTGTAGTGATCGGTGAGGTTCGCCATCGACGATATACTCGCTCGGTTGGCCAGACGACATCCTCGTCGCCAGCACGAGACTCCGGGCCGGTACGATCGCGCTACGCTGCCTCGGTGTCCCTGCATGAAGGCAGCGTATCAGGCATCGGTTTGTTTGAGCGTGTGCGTGAGAAACCGTCGCAGAAGAGTCTGCCCGGTACCGATAAGATCGCCGCTGCGAGATCATGGTCGTCGTCGCGGGCATCAGATGTCCGCCGCGATGAGACCGGCCGCCGCAGGTCCTGGACCGGATATATGGTCCCGGGGGGGCGGCCTGTTACGACGCGACAACCGGAAAACCGCCGGGGCCCCGCGACGCAGACTTGGCCAACAAACTCGGATACACGAAGCCGTAGATGATCGTGGCGATGAAGCCGATCAGCGGCAGGATGAAACAGATCGCCATGCTGTTAAAGGTGTCAGCCAGCCAGCCCATGAATGGCGGCGCGATGGCTCCGCCTACGATGGACATGATCTGGAACGACGCGGCGAGCTTCGTCTTCTCCCCCAGGTTCCGCAAACTCATGGCGAAAATGAACGGGAACATGATCGACATGAACAGCCAGCAGAAAGGGAGTATCCGCCAGGACAGATGCTTGATGTCCATCATGACGATCAGGATGATGATCGTGTTGGCGATTCCGTAAAGAGCAAGCATGACGTTGGGCTTGATGAGCCTGGCGATGGCCGCACCCGAGAATCGTCCGACCGCATAGAGAACCATCGCGATCGTGACTACATACGCGGCCGTGGCCTCCGGCGTGGCGGCGTGGGTGAGCTCCCCATACCAGCTGAAGAGCGGATCACGCACCGTGGCCCCCGAGTTGTTCTTGCTGATCGCATTCTCGAGAATGTAGTTGACGGCGAAGGCGTTCACGCCCACCTGGGCCGCGATGTAGAGGAACTGCGTCACGATGCCGAAAGTGAAGTGCGGTTGACGGTAGAGCGGGGCCTTGTGGGTAGAAGCATCGTCCGCCCCGAACTCTCCGCCCTCCTGTTCATTGATGGCCGGCAGCTTGATCAACGAGAAGACCGCGAACACCGCCAGCACGACACCGCCGAGGACCACGTAAGGGGCAACCAGCGAATTGAAGTTGGCTGGCGCTCCTGCAACCTGCCCCTGGCCGAAAATGAGCGCTCCACCCACCGTGGGGGCAATGATATAGGCCACCGAATTGAAGGCCTGAGCGACGGACAGGCGACCCGCGGCGCCATCCTTGGGACCTAACACGGTGACGTATGGATTGGCCGCCGTTTCAATGCACGCCAGACCGCTGGAAAGAACAAATAGGGCCAGGAGAAAGGCCCAGAACGCCTTGAAAACCAGACCGGCCGGAACGAACAGGAACGCTCCGATCGCGACGATCACCAGTCCGAACAGAATCCCGCGCTGATAGCCGATCCGACGAATGAGCAGGGCGGCCGGCAACGCAATGAGGAAATACGCCCCGAACACCGACGTCTGAATGAAGCCCGACTGCGTCTTGCTGACGTGCAGGATGTTCTGGAAGTGCTTGTTGAGCACGTCCAGCATGGCATGGCAGAAACCCCAGATGAAGAACAGGCTCGCCACCATGATGAACGGCAGCAGCAGCTTCGAGGAAGGGCCATTCCCCCGACCCGTGTACGGTACCGAAGCAGGGCTTTGTGTTGAATCCATTGTGGGAGTCTATTCAAAGGAGCATCCGGCGGTCAAGCCGATGCCCAGACGACCTGCCGGCTGTCGAAAACCGGGCCGTCGGTGCAGCACAACCGGTACGTCCAGCCTTCGGGGTCATCCGCATCGTGCGTGCGGATGACGCACGACTGGCAGGTGCCCATGCCGCAGGCCATGAGCCGCTCAAGGCAGACCTGGCAGGGAATGCCCCGTGACTCGCAGGCCCGTGCAACTGCTCGAATCATGGGCTCCGGGCCACAGGTGTAGGCCGCTGCCCGGCTGGCCGCTCCAGTGTGAAGATCGAGGTATCGCTCCAACGCCTCGGGGATCCGGCCCCTGAGGCCAAGCGTCCCGTCATCCGTCGTCAGGCAGGTGGGAATCCCGTGCCGGGCAAACTCCTCGATGCTGAGGCTCGGCTCACCATCGGCAGCGACCACGCCTGGGCGGATGGCCAGCGGTAGCAGGCCCGCCGATCGGGCTCCGCAGAACGCGATCGCCTGCCCCCCGGTTCGGGCGACCGCCTCAGCCAGCCAGACAATCGGAGGTAACCCCACCCCGCCACCAACCAGCAGGGCGAGAGGACGATCCGAGTCCAGCGCGAACGGGCGGCCTTGTGGACCAAGCACGCTCACGCCATGACCCTCCGAGAGGCCCGATAGCCATCGTGTTCCAGCACCCACCACCCGGTAAACGATCTCCAACTCGGTCTGCCGGCCGTTCCTTCTCATCCCCCCAATACTGAACGGGCGGCGAAGCAACGGACCACCCGAATAGCACGCCACGTCCGGTGCCGCGCACAGAATCTGTACGAACTGGCCCGGTTCGGCCAGAGGGAAGCCGTCAACTCCCAGCCTCAAACGGAAGTGCTCCCGGCAAATCGGGCAACTCGACAAAACCCGTGCCTCGAATACCCCCTTGCGGGCTTGCTCGTCGGCGGCTGGAGTAGCCATGGATGCCTCACATCACGGCCACAAACGGCCGAATTCGCTCAATAAGTTGTCCAATCGTGTACTTCTTCCGGCAGTCCACCGGCAGAAACACGCCGTGGTTGTGGTCGCTGGCCAAAATGATCAGGCGGTCGAACAGTACGGCAAAACCGGATTCCTGGGGCTGGTGCCCGACGATGAATATGTCGGCCTCATAGGCCTTGGACAGGCGATCGAGCAGGGCGGGCGTGTGCCGACGACCCCAGACTAGCTGGTAGACCGACCCGCCTTCGGATAGATCCTGCTCGGCAAGCGGCTTGCGCACGCAATTGCATTCGAACTCATCGACGGCATTGGCGTCCGGGAGCGAGTGCGCGAAAAACAGGCGGTTCGGCGTCCTGGCCGCCAGCGGGAACGAGGCGATGAACTGGTCGATGGCTCGCATGGCCTCGTCGATGTCGCTGCTGCCCAGCACCTCGGCTACACCACGCTCAAAGTCGTAGGTGACGCTTCGGCCACCCTTGGTGATCTGGTGCCGCTGAAACTGGGCCAGTTCGTGGTTGCTCTGCAGGAAATGAACCTGATCGGGGAAAAACGTCTTCCACTTCGCCGCGTCGAGCAACAGCTCGACCGACCGATCGGCCGCACCAAAAGACTCCGGCTCCGCGTGGATCATCTCGTGAAGCAGAACATGCCGCACCGGCGTTGTCTCCAGCTGACAGTACCGTACCAGTTTCTCAAAGTTCTTGCGGTGGCCATGCAGGTCGCCGGTCATCACCACTTGGCCATAGTCCGAGAAGCTCAGCATCGACCCCTCGCGGTAAGGATCGAGATGGTTGAGCTCGGCAGCCTGCTTGAGCGTGTCGATCGCCGATTCAATCAGGGTCATGCCATAGCCCCGCAAGACGGCTCCACCAGGGTACGAGAACGCACGATGTGACCTAAGTACTTATCAGGCCGATATTTGCGCCTGTCAATGTTAGCCCGTTCTTGTCCATAATGTGCTGGGCCACGCCGAGACGTCGGATGATCTCCTGCATATCCGAGGGCCGGTCCTTGGGATTGGCCTCACAACAGTCCATGACCAGCCGGCTGAGCGCCGCGGGCACGTTGCGGTTCAGATCCTCGGGCAGGACAACCTCACGCGAGGTCTTCAGCTCGATCCCCCCGCGACGCTTGCTGCTGGGCATCACCGTGGGAAAGGACCGGCCAGTGATCGCCCAGTACATGGTCGCGCCCAGATTGAAAACATCCGTCTTCTGCGTGAGGGGCACGCCTTTCTCAACCTGCTCCGGCGCAATGTAGTCCGGCGTCCCCTGAATTCGGTTCTTGACATGCCCGATCGGGCAGCTCTGCCCGAAGTCGATGACTTTGACCTCGCCTGTGTCCGTGACCATGATGTTGTTCGGCTTGATGTCCGTGTGGACGTAATTCATCTGGTGCAGGGCGTCAAGGCCCTCCGCCACACGCATGAAAATGCTGAGCATGCGGTGGGCCTTCATCGGCCCGATGTCCTCCAACGTTTGCCCCTCGACGAGCTCCATGATGATGTGCAGCTCGCGGAGTTGAAGGAACCTGCGCACCCGCCGTAACTCGAAGCTCCGCCGCAGCACAGGGTGGTTCACCTGCCGGGACACTTCGTAGTCGTTGATCGCCTGTTCAATATACCGGTCTTCCTGGCTGTCCTTGCGGGTGACCCGCTTGAGCGCAAACTGCTCACCCGTTCGCTGATCGGCGACAAGCCAAATCGTCGATCGTGCACCGGTGCCGAGGCGCTCGTAAACGGAATATCCCGGTACCCTGAAAGTCACCGAACAACTCCCGCGTCTTTGCCGGAGGTGGGGAGCCCCAGGCAGCCGTTTCGTGGTCCTCCTTGGGCCCCGGATGGACGGCACATTTCATTCTAAGACCTGTCCAACTCCGTCGTCAACCTGTGCTGAAACGGTCGTCCAGGTCGTCCGGCCTGTGATCGGCCAAAAAGGCCGCCGACCCCAGCAATCAGCCCGGAATCGCCGTCTGCAGCAAGGGGCTGACCCGCGCGAAACGTGGGTGCTCGCAGCACCAAACAAGACATGATCCCTGGTCTGAGGGCGGTACCGAAAGGCAGGGTCAACTGGCGGCGGGCGCGCGCGGCAGATTCAGCGTGCTGTCCCACTTGATCCGCTCGTCCGCGATGCGGCAAGCCTTCTGCAGTTGGTGGACCAGCTTGCGCGTGGTCGCATCCTGGGCGTGGGTGATCTTCCGAGACCCGGCCGGGGCCAGCAGGCTGATTCTGACCACCGGGCGAGGGCCGACCGGACGCCGGGCATCCCAGCTCGCGGTCTGCTCCCAGTCGCCGTTGCCGTACACCAGGAAATGCGACTGCTCGGGATTGATCGTCTTGTCCAGAGGCTCGGCGTCAACCTGGATCGACTCCCAGGCCTTGTCGACGGCCATCAGCCGATCCATGGCGGTGGGGGGGGCTGGATTATGGGGCTTCATCATCTGAAGACAAAGCGCCCCAATGGTCATCGACGCCACGAGGCAGGCCAACGTCCGAGTCATCCGCTGTTGGTGGTTCATGGCCCCGCACCGATCTCTTGACCCCACCATCCGCCGCGCCATGGCACATGGTGGGACCAATAACACATCTATGTAACCGAGTTATCGGCAAAAGGCAACGTCGGGGTAGGACTTTTTTTCCCCTTTTCACGCGTTTTCCATCCCCCACGTCCGATAGGAACGCTCATGCGTCTCGACGTCGGCGCATCGGCGTCCTCCACTCGACCTCAAGCCTCGAACTCGATCGTCCTAGATCCCCGTTCGAGATGAATTGGTCATCAAGCGGCCGTTGCGATACACCCGCGGTCGAGCCGTGAATTGATGCCAAACCCGCCCCGAGCAAGGCGGGGTCACTGCCCCGTCCTCGTCGGCGTCCAGCTCGATCGGACCGCATCGCTCTTGAATGGACCCTCGTCACAGGCTTTGTGGGATGCCCTCGCTGCCCACGACGCCAAAGCCTCGCCAGCCCGTTGAGGTCTGGCTCACCTTGCCATAACATCCCCGGGCAAGGCGGGAACGGGCCCCGAAGGTCCGCCCCCAGCGACCCAAGGAGTCAAACCATGTTGCAGGAGCTTTTTCGCCATCAGGCCGAGCTGAACAAACGCGTGGGGTTCGACCCGGACGAGCTACGCGCAAACTTCGATCCCCAGAAGGCCGGCCAGTGGCTCAACAACTACCTGGCCGCCATGAGCAACGAACTCGAGGAGTTGCGCGACTGCACCTTCTGGAAGCACTGGTGCGCCGAGGCCAAGCAGGGAAAGCGGTTCCTCCTCCATGACCTCCAGAACGCTCGGGTCGAGGTCATCGACATGCTCTTCTTCTGGATCAGCCTCGCCCAATGTGTCGGCCTCGACGCGGAAGGGGTCATGGATCTCTACCGGCAGAAACTCAAGATCAATCACCAGCGTCAGGAAACGGGTTACTCCATGGTCGGCAAGGACGAATCGGATAACAAGTCCGTCCGGCTCGGCAAGTAGGCCGCAGGCCGGCGGAGCTCCGACAGCCAGCGATGGGGCGGGCTGCAAAACCGGCCGCTCTCGTTGTCAACGAAAGGACTGAAGATGCAAAAGGAATCCTTTGACTTTCTCAAGAGTATGCTCGAAACCCCCTCGATTTCAGGCTTCGAGCAGTCGGTCGCCAGGATTGTCTCCAGGCGAATGAAGCCCTTCGCCGACGAGATCACCACCGATATCCACGGCAACACCATCGTCACCCTGAACCCCAAGGGCAAGCCGCGGGTCATGCTCGCCGGACACTATGACCAGATCGGCCTGATGGTTCAGTACATCACCGACGAGGGCTTCCTCACCTTCGTCACCGTCGGTGGAATCGACGCCACCGTTCTGCCCGGCTCGCGGGTCACCGTCCTGGGCCGCAAGGGACCGGTCGAGGGCGTCATCGGCCGCAAGCCCATTCACCTCATGAAACCGGAAGAACGCAATCAGGGTAAGGTCGAAATCACCGACCTCTGGATCGACATCGGAGCCAAGGACAAGAAACAGGCCGCCAAGATCGTCTCCGTCTCCGACCCCGTGACCTACAAACTCGGCATCCAGCAGCTCGGCGACGACTGCGTCTCCTCGCCCGGCATGGACGACAAGGTCGGGGCATACGTCGTCCTGGAGGCCCTGCGGCTCCTGTCGTCGCACAAACCGTCCATCGCCTTGTTCTCCGTGGCGACGGTGCAGGAGGAGATCGGCCTCCGTGGGGCGCGCACCAGCTGCTACGGCATCGACCCGCTGGTCGGCATCGCCGTCGACGTCTGCCACGCCACGGATAACCCGGGGGCCGACAAGAAGGCCCACGGCGAGAGAGCCCTGGGCAAGGGACCAGTGATCGAGCGCGGAGCGAACATCAACCCGGTGCTGTGCGACCTGCTGATCGAGACCGCCGAGAAAAAGCGAATTCCCTACCAGCTCAGTGCCGCTCCCGGAGCGACCGGCACCGACGCCAACGCCATCCAGATCAGCCGCAGCAGCGTTGCCACCGGCCTGATCGGGATCCCCAACCGGTACATGCACACCCCGGTGGAAGTCTGCAGCCTGGCCGACCTGGACCTGGCCGCCCGCTTGATCGCCGAGACCATCGCGCGAATCGACGCGAAAACGAGCTTTATCCCGCATTGAGTTAACAAATGATATAGTCAGGGTTTTCCGCATCATTGAGTCCGTCCGAGCGCAAAGGAGCAGAGCCCAAGGGCGCTCGCCTCACGTCGGCGAGTCGCTCGCGACTTCAGCGTCCGTCCCGGTCACGGTGAGGGGATTTCGTGAAAGGCTTCTGCTTCTCGTCACGCGTTATTCATAGATGGCGGTCGCCAGACGCCTCGGGCTGATAGAGCATCTCTTCGATTCTCAGGCGCAGTTTGGTCTTCGAGCCCGTCCACTGGATCTCGTCATTGACCTGGTAGCCCAGAATGGCCGTCCCCACGGGGTCCAGCACGGAAACCTTGCCGACGGCGGGGTCCGCGTGCTCCGGAAACACGAGGGTGACGATCCGCTCCTCGCCACTCTCCAGGTCGCGAACACGCACTTTCGAGTTCATCGTCACGACATCAGGCGGAACGGCCTCGGAACTCACCAGGCGTGCATGGTCGAGTTCGCTCTGAAGAGCTTCCAGTGCCTCGGGATCCGGTGCCTGGGCGACAAGGGCAAGCAACAGATGATCGAGCCGATCCACGTCGTTCTTGGTCATGTACAGGTGGCGCTTGGCCATGGAACACTCACTGATAGAC
>JAGNEZ010000036.1 GCA_018003015.1 Phycisphaerae bacterium
GGAGCCATGCCTCAATAAATCCCGGGGCCTGGGGCAGAGCCCCAGCGGTGCCCGACCACACCCAG
The DNA here is from genome assembly GCA_018003015.1 of Phycisphaerae bacterium. NCBI lineage: Bacteria > Pseudomonadati > Planctomycetota > Phycisphaerae > Phycisphaerae bacterium. Next base: position 66 of record JAGNEZ010000036.1, read on the forward strand.
CTTCGAGGGCAAACCCTCAAATAACGTGATCCGAAGTCCCTCAGAAAACGCGAGCACGCTCATCTCCCAGCGAGACCACGACTGTGGTTCTTCGGAAATGCATCGGATGCCAAGAATGCGCGGGCGAGAAGGACATCGAAGGGTTTCTTGAGCGGCTTTCGATAAAGCCAAGAGCCTTCTTCGAAGAGATTGACGGCGACTGGTCTGGGAGGCCGTTCATTGGCCAGCACGTCTTCAGGGTCGTTCAAGCGGCTGGTTACGGGGGAACGGAGGACGACCTGTGGCTTTCCGTTACCGGCGGTGCGGCTCCCTATGGTATTAAGGGGCATAAAGTCCAACGCAAGGTGTCTGCCGTCGCCAAGCTCAATCCGGTGGTCAGGCCAACCCGTCGTGCCCGAAAAACCCGCCCCGGATCTTCATCAGAGTGACTAATGCAATCCTGACGGCGGCTCAACGGCAAGGCATGGCTCGAAGGAGTTCTGAAGCCAGATCATGGAGAGCGGCGGAATTCTCTACGGTTTGCCGCCAGCTCGCGGGAATGCCGTCAAGGCCGTTGTACGCGCCGCTGATCGCTCCTGCGATACAGGCAATGCTGTCCGAATCACCCACCGTATTTGCCCCAGTGATGACCGTCTGTCGGTAGTTTCCTGGGCTTCGACAAACACAATACAGGGCACTGGCTACCGCTTCGTGGCCTACCCATGACTCCCCAAGCACCCCGTCGCACAGCACCTCGTCGGGATGACGAGCCAGAACATCTGGAATCCGTTCAACCAGTTCAGCCACCGGGTGACCGCCGTCCATCTTGCCCATGATGCTGCTCAGTCTCTCTGGATAGCGGGCGGGGTCATCGCCCCGAACCGCCCATGCGACCAGCAAGGCGGCTGCCGCCGCCGACGCCTGGGCGGTGGGATGACGATGGGTCAGGACTGAGCTTGCCCTGGCCACCCCAATCAGTCGGGCTTCGTCATTCCAAAAGTACAGCCCAATCGGTCCGGTCCGCATCGCACTGCCGCAACCCATGGAGCCTGGGACACCCGCCTCGCGCCAGGGCAGCCCCTTCTGGAGATTGCGGCAGTCTGTACTGCGTTCGAGGCTTCACCTGCACAAAGGACAGCGTTAGGATCTTGCCATGAGCAGTGCCGGTCGAGAGCCCGCCGAGGATGTCAAGCGACGGATCGTCATCGTAGCCTGGCGAGACGCAGGTCTGACGGTGCTTTCCGCCCTCCTGTCAGCCGTCAGGTTGGGGCTTCGGCTTTCGTAGGTGCGAGTATCGAATCATGCGAGGCATCACGATTTCCGAATGCGTCGTCGGACTCCCGAACATCTGCGGATTGGAGGAGTCGATAAGTGAGGCTGTGGCCTGGCCCGGTTCCCTCTATCTGGCTAAGAGCGGCATCGACTTCAGCCGCATCAAGAGCGCTTTCGCCATCGCGCTGCACATGCACCAACCTCTGATCCCCGCCGGGGCTATTGATCTGCGGACGCCGGTCATCAGCAACCTCAAGTACATGATGGATAATCCAAACACCGGGGACAACCACAACGCGCCCGTCTTTCACCAATGCTACAAGCGGATGGGCCAGTTCATCCCTGAGCTCGTCCGCGAGGGGATGCGGCCGCGGGTCATGCTTGATTACTCGGGCTGCCTCCTCTACGGGCTCCGCGCGATGGGGCTGGACGACGTGTTCGACAGCCTCAAGGCCATCACCTGCGATCCTTCGTACTGGTGCTGCGTTGAGTGGCTCGGTTCAGCCTGGGGTCATCCGGTAGCGCCGTCGACTCCGGTGCAGGACTACCGACTCCACGTCCGGGCCTGGCAGCACCAGTTCGCCGCGATCTTCGGCCTTGAGGCGCTCAGTCGCGTGCGAGGGTTCTCCCCTGCCGAGATGGCCCTGCCCAACCACCCGGATGTGAACTACGAGTTTGTGAGAACCCTTAAGGAGAGTGGATACCGTTGGGTGCTGGTCCAGGAGCATTCGGTGGAGCAGGCCGAGGACGGAGGCCCCATTCGTTATCCTCACGTCCCGCATCGACTGCTGGCGAAGAATTCACGCGGCGAGCGCCTCAGCATCACCGCCATCATCAAGACCCAGGGTAGCGACACCAAACTCGTCGGCCAGATGCAGCCGTACTACGAGGCCAAGGGCCTTTCGCGCGTGTGGGTGGCTGGCGAGTCGCTCCCCCCGCTCGTGACACAGATCGCCGACGGCGAGAATGGCGGCGTGATGATGAACGAGTTCCCTCCCAAGTACCACGCTGTCATGCGGGAGTGTTCGGGAAGTGACACGCCCATCGTGAACGTCACGGAGTACCTGGAGTACCTCGAATCGATAGGCATTACTGACGAGGACTTGCCTGCCATCCAGCCCATCATGCAAAAGCGCGTTTGGGACCGCTTCGAGAATGGTGCCGGGCCGGAAGCGCTGGCCAAGATTCTCAGGCAGTTGAAGTCCGAGGACGGCAGATTCCACATGGAGGGCGGCAGTTGGACGAACAGTATCTCGTGGGTCCGCGGCTACGAGAACGTGCTGGGGCCGATGGAGACAGCGAGCGCGTTGTTCGCGGAGAAGGTGCTTGATCGCGGCGTGCCCACGTCCGACCCTCGGTATCGCAACGCGCTCTATCATCTGATGATGACCCAGACCAGCTGCTACCGCTACTGGGGCCCGGGCATTTGGACCGACTACGGGCGCGACTTGTGCCGGCGAACCATGGACATTCTCGAACATGACTTTTGATCGGACGCGGGAGGAGGTTCGACGTCGGACGGCTCGGTCATCCTGCCCGAGACGCCTGCGATGATCACCTGCGTGTCAGGAAGTGCCCTGCGCCAGAAGACGCCCAAACGGACTGGGGATTGGAAGTCTTTCTCTGGCTGGGCGGGAAGGCCGACGAGGGGGCGGGCCACGGAGCGAGGGATGAACACCCCCGAAACAGGGCACCCAATATGGCAACGGACTTCAGCCCCACCCCGGTCCCAGGATTCGCCACGATCTTGGGGTCCCATCGCGAACGTTGGAACTCGTCACCTGCCTGAGTTCATCCAGGTGATCGCGAGTTGCAGCACGCTGGCGATTGAGACCCAGACGAAGTAAGGCAGCTGAGCCATTGCGACCCACCGGTAATGCGGCCACACGGCAACCGCCGCCCAGATGATGGTGGTCCACAAGATCACGATGTCCACCGAAGCCAGAGGCAGGTTCCGCATCCCGAACTGGATGGGCGTGAAGATCAGGTTTGTCACAAGGTTGACGGCGAAGGGCAAGGCAACAACCCAGGCCACCTTCCCACGAAACGCCTGCACGAAGACGAATCCGAAGGTGACGATGATAATCGGGTAAAGAATCTGCCAGATTAATCCGATGGTCGGCGGCGATGGCGTCCAACTCGGTTTGGCCAGTCCGTTGTACCAGGTCATCCAGTCCACCGGCGAATCCTCATTGAGCAGAAAGCTGACATCTTCCGCATTGTGGCTCGGCATCGAGCGTTCGTCTACCATCAACGCCGCCCTCACTCCTCATCCTCCAGCAACCATTCCTTTGCCCGCTCCACCAGTAGAAGATCCCTGGCCGCCTCGCGGATGTCCTCCTGTCGGTCCATCTCGATCTCCTCGGGATCGTCGTCTTCGTCGTAAAGGCTGGGGTCAAACGGCTCGCGCAATCGGGCCTTCTCCAAGTACTCGGCAAGCTGCCAGCGTTCAAAGATGATTTTGATTTCACCAACGAAGGCGGGGATTTCCGCGCGAAAGTCGGCGTGGGTCTCAGCAGCTTGGAGGAAGTTCAGGAATTTCTCTCCAATCAGATACTCCAGGGCCTTGTCGGTGCCGAACTGGCCTTCGATGTTCTGGGCAGCCTCACATTGCTCGATCCAGATCTTGCACGGGTTCATTGTTGTCTGTACCCCCTCAAAACTCGAACGGTATCGACTCTACCGTCGCCCGCTTGTCCTTCGGCATGAAATGAATGTACCTGCGCGTTGTCTTCGGGTCCAGATGCCCCACGAACGCTGCGATCTGATCCCATGTCTTCCCCTGCGCCACCAGAATCGAGATGAACGAATGCCGCAGCGCGTGATATCCGTCGAGCCTCTCGAAGTCCGTGCCCTCAACCAACTTCTCAAACAACCTGTCCGCCTTGTCACACCGCCGCTGTTCCAGCGTCCGCTTGCCGTTGCCTTTCCACCGGGAATTGATGCCCGAGTAATTCATGTCATCGAAAATGGGAAACAGGATCTTGCTGCCCTTCGGTAGCTTCTTGATGTGCTGCTCCAGCGCCTTCGATACCGAATCCTTCAACTCAATCGTGAGTTGGACCTCCGACAGACCCCGTTCCCTTGCGCCCTTCTTGCTCGTGATCGTGAGTGTGCCTTTCACGTAATCCGTCGGTTTGAGCCGAACGAGCTGTATCCGCCGCATCCCCGTCGAGCAAACGAGTTGGATCGGCAACAGCATCTCGGACATCTTCTCCGCCGTCTTTTTCACGAACTTGTTGATCTCGTCCAGATCGAGCACCCAGCGAGCGGTCAGGTCTCCCTGCTCCGTGGCCGGTGTGCGAGCAAGAAGGCGGTTCATTTCTTCCGTGGGCAGAAACGGTTTCAGGGTGGAACTTCCAAGTGACGGAATCGTGAACGGGCATGAGGTCAGCAGCGGCGGCTTGCGGGTCACTGCCCAGTTGATCGCGGACTTGAGCGACTTGAAATCGGCCCTGATGGTCCCGTGGCTGACGTGGCGTTTCGCGACGGCAGTTCTCTTCTTCTCCCGCTTCGCATCGGACTTCGCGGCCTCCTGCCCGACCTTCTTCTGTCTGGCGGCGTTTTCCTGTTCTCGTTTCTGCTTGAACTTGGCCATGTCGTTGTCGGTCAGGCTCATCACCCGCTCGTCCCCCAGGACGCGGATGAAGTGGTCAAGATGGATGCGGGTGCCTTCGAGGTGGCCGGGGGTCCGATCCGTAGATTGCAGGTGGTCGATGAAGGCGTCACGGAGTTCGGACAGGGTCAGGGGATTATCGTCGGATGGTTTTGCGAGCAGGTGTCCGATTTCGGGGGAGCCGAACAGGACGTCGAGGATGGAATGGCCGTCGGCGAGGAGTTTGGAGGCGAGGGCGCTCTTGCCGTTGCGGATACGGGCAAGTTGGTCTTCCGCGTCCTGTTTGATTTGCATGGCTTCGGCTTCGTTGTCTGTTCCGAGGGCTTTGATGTGTTGTTTGCCCTTCCACCAGAAGATCAGGGAGTAAACGCCGTTTCGTATTCGTAAGGACGCCATAGCCTTCACCTTTCACAGCCCACGCGCCAGGAAACACGTTGGCGTTCCGTTGGCTAACCGTTGTCAAAACGTTGGCGCGCATCATTATAACGGAAAAAGGACTCACGCCAAGGTTTGACGTAAGTCCTTTATTTGTATGGGTTTAATTAATCGGGGCGACAAGATTTGAACTTGCGACCTCTTGACCCCCAGTCAAGCGCTCTAGGCCAGGCTGAGCTACGCCCCGATGGTCTCGGGACCCTGCCCAACCAGAGGAGGCCGGCGCCGCGCCGTCGCCTGCCACCGTGCTGCCCGCTTGGGCGGAGTCCAGTCGTTCTTCACTTGCATGTCATACTAGCAGATCGTGCCTCGCCCGTAAACAAGGCTCCCGCCCCCGACAAACCAGACCACTGAACCGGGGGAAGATCTGACCTGGAGGTGTCGCGAATCCGACGCTCGGAGCACATCGGCCACCGCCGCCTCAGGGCTTCCTCGACGCCGGCTCGTCGCCGTAGCGATCATCGTGACAAGAAGCCCCCAGCGTGGCGGTCATCACCGGCCCAGCCTTGGGCCTCACCTGGCGTTGACGACCTGTGAGGCCGGATGGTGCTCCCGTAAGCGGTTCAGGTGCGAGTTGCGGATGACTACGTCCATCTCCACCGCGTGGTCGGCATAGCGGCGATCCAGTACCTCGGCGTGCCGTTCGACGTAGGCAATCGCCCGCCCGTCGGTCGTACTCAAGCGGATCACCGCCCGCTGGGAGGGGCCACCCGCCAACTCCCGGACTCGTTCGGTCAGCTCCGTCAGGCCCACCGCCGTCCGAGCCGAGATCGGCAATGCGTCCGGTAACTGGTGCCGGAGAACCTGGAACATGGCCTGATCCTCCACCGCATCGGTCTTATTCAGCAAGACGAGCGAATGGTGCCCCGTACAGCCGAGATCATCGAACACCCTGGTCACCGCCTGGTACTGGCTCCAGGCCGTCGGGGCAGAAGCATCCACGATATGGAGGAGCAGATCCGCGTGAATGGCCTCCTCCAGCGTGGCCCGGAAGGACGCCACCAAGTGGTGGGGCAAACGCTGCACGAAGCCAACGGTGTCGCTGAGCAGCACACAGTCACCGGCCCCCAGATTCCAGCGTCGCGTCTTGGTGTCAAGCGTCGCGAACAGCCTGTCCACCGCGAGCACGCCGGCGTCCGTGAGGGCGTTCATCAGCGTGCTCTTCCCGGCGTTGGTGTACCCGACGAGCGAGACATTGAAGTGGTCGCCTCGCGAGCGGACCTGCCGGACCTTGCGGCGATCGATCTCGGAGATCTGACGCTTGAGCATGGTGACCCGGCGGTTGACGATCCGGCGGTCGATCTCGATCTGCCGCTCTCCCGGTCCACGCGTGCCAATCCCGCCCACCGAACCAACCCCGGTTCCGCCGCCCGCTCCGGCGATCCGCTCCAGGTGGGTCCACATGCCGCGAAGCCGCGGCGCGGTGTACTCGAGCTGAGCGAGTTCGACCTGCAACCGAGCCTCATGGGTCCGGGCCCGGTTCGCGAAGATGTCCAGAATCAGCTCGCTGCGGTCGATGACCTTGCACTTGCACGCCTCTTCAATCTCGCGAATCTGGGTGGGCGAGAGGTCGTCGTCGACGATGACCACATCGGCCCCCTGCCGCTCGACCGTTTCGGCGAGTTCCTCGACCTTCCCTTTACCGATGTAGTAGCGGCCGTCCGGACGCTGCCGGCGCTGACGCACCACCCCGACAATGCCAGCACCGGCGGATTCCGCCAGCGATGCAAGTTCCTTCAAAGAGGCCGCAGGATCGTAAGGGGAGTCGTCGAATGCAACCCCCACCAGGACGGCTTTCTCGCGTTGAACCGAGATATTGTCTCTTAGTTCCGTTCCCAACTCGATTCCATTATAGCCGCCCGACGCCGCCAGGGTCAATCGGTCAACTTGAAGGTCCGCGTCACGGCCCGCTTGAGCCCCCGATGCTCGACCTCAACCGTAAGGGTCGGCCGGCCGTCGGGCATGAAGAACGGCATCGCGAAGTAGCCGCTCGGGCGGACGGTCGGGACCGACCGGCCATCAACGGTGACTCTGGCACCCGGCGGAACCAACCCCCGGATGCCAATGTGGCGCGGGCCTGCCGGCACCACCGCGCCTTCCGGCGGAGAGGTCTGCACGACTAGCAGGGGCCCGGTTCGAAGGGCTTCAATCTCCTCGGCCAACGCCTTCCGGGCCTCGAGCAGGACGTCCGGATTGCGGGTGTAGTCGTGGAACGACCATATGACCCGCCGGCACAGCTCCAGCGGACGCTGGCGGGGATCGAGCCAAAAGGCCTCCTTCTCGCCGACCTGCTGCTTGATCTGTCGCAGGCGATTCTCGAGGACCCAGAGATACTCATAGTCCTGCAGCCCGTCGCGCTGGGTGCTGAACCGCAGCGAGCCGACCAGCCCGGTCCGGCCGGGGTAGGCGATTGCCCGTTCGCCTGGCGAATAGGGCGAGCCAATCGCTTTCTCACTGTACGGATCCCCCTCCGCGAAGTGATTCAGTGCCCAATGCAGGAAACCGCGGAGGTCGTACAGGTAGTTGAGCCAGTGCAGCACGCGGACGTGGAGCAGTGGCTGATCGACCCATCGGTTCGGGTATCGCCCCACAGGATGGCAGCAGATGTAGAACCACAGCTCGGCCCCCTGGTGGCGGGCCTCGTCGAACCTCGAATACCACAAGTTCAGGTGGCTGTATTTGGGGATCCAGATGTCGAGCTTGCCCGGGTATTCCGTTTCCACCGCCTCGGCACAGCGGACGCCGGGCGCAGTCTGGTGAACGCGGTCGACCAGCGCGGCATACGTCTCCTCGTGATGCACGAACGGCTCGTCGCTGATACTGACCACGAAACGCCTTGACCAGCCCCGGCGCTGAATGAGTTGCTCCAGGGCCGCCAGACGCCGAAAGTTGGGCTCGATCGCAGCAACGCGGCTGGCTGGATCGAGGATCTCGGCGGTGAGGCGCCCGACCGAATGCAGATGAATCTGCCGGATGCCGGCCTTGAAGACCGTGTCGGCGTATCGTTCGAGCTTGCCTGTGTCCTGGGTCCAGCCCTTCTGGTCGTCGCCGGTCTCGTCGATCAGCCCGATCGAGGTGTTGATGTCCGTCTGGCGATGCTCGACCAGGAACGCGCAGAAATCCGCAAGCAGCTTCCAGTACTCGTCGCTGTACAGCTTCACCCGGTCGTCGAAACCCGGACCGGGGAACCGCCACCAGTTGATCATGGACAGGTGGCGTTCACGTGGAAGCTCGAAATCCCATACGTGGAGCCTGACCCGCAGCACGGCCGGGGCGACGCCACCCTTGACCTGGAGCTCACCTGTGTACGCGCCGGCCTGGGCATCGAACGGGACGTGGAACTCCAGCCAGATTGGCTGGGCCTGGTTGGCCTTCACCGCGATCGCAGCATCCTCCCAATACGGATCGGGCAGGCTGACTGGGGCGGCGGCCACCAGTTCATCGCTGGGTACGCCCTGGCTGTTGCGGGTCAGGTCGATGTAACGAACCCACTGCAGTTTGACCCCCGAGGCTGGGATCCTGGCATCCGAAAAAACGCCGACCAGGTCGCTGATACTCGAGGTTGCCGCGGGCAGATCGGTCGGTACCCGAAACACGGCCTGGGCACTGACGATCTCGCCGCGAGCCCCCCATACCTCCAGGGCCGCGGGAGCCGAGCCGGCCTCGGCCGTTCGCAGGACCTTGGCCAGGCAGCTCTCCGGCCAGAGAAGCCGCGGCTCCGCGGCCATACCCGAAGACAGAACAGCCAGTTGGATGGCAACCGCAGCGGTTCTGATGCAAGCCTTCCGTGTCGTGTTCATGGGATTCCTCGGTCGAAAAGACCTAAAAACCTCCGCAGCCGGGCGTGGCCCTTTCCGAGCCCTCTGCCGTCGGTCCATGCCCGCTCAGGGCACCATTAGGCAGTCAAGCACCTGCCGCTTGAGCCGAATCCTGCTGGCGGCGCCGAGTTCCATCGCCGGGCAGCCGTTGAAATCCAGTCCCGTGACCTTGAGCCGGCCCGCGTCGGCACGCTGCAACTGAACGAGACCGGCCAGGTCCTTCACCTGCTCGACGGCCTTTTCCTGCTCGTCTGGCCCAGCACGTAGATACTGCTCTGGCGACGGACGATGTGGTGGGTCGGATGAAGGGCTACCTTGCCTTGCGGTGTATGAACTTGTCCAGGTTGGCGAACATCTGGGCCCGCCGCCTGGGGTCGCTTTCCAGGAAGGTGAACATGGCCGCAGCCACGACCTTCTCTCGGATATAACCATGCTTGGCAGCTTCCTTGTCAAAGGCGGCGATCAGTTTCGCGGGCAGGTAGTACGCCCGTTTGGGCTTGTCCATCGCGTTTCTCCTGTCACAGCATCGAGCATTCCTCGGTACATTAGACAGGCGACAACCGGTGGTCAAGGGCAAAAACCAGACCGGACTGTCAATCTACCTCCATGACATCGTTCCAGCGCCGAACAGGCGGGTCTGAGATCGAGGCTCGCCCAGGAATGCCCTGAGAGGCTCAGGTCCGAATCACCTCCTGGACTGTGAGGGGCATCTCCCTCCAACGAAAGGTGCACCACGGCGCGGTCAACCGGCCTCCTGGCGCATTCGGGCGAATGTCTCAGTCACCGTCGGCCCAGGGGGCTTGTCCAGCAGGCTGACGGTGACGATTGCCAGACTGGCCAGGGTAAACCCCGGAATCATCTCGTAAAGGTCCCACAAGCCGTAATGACGCCAGAGAATCACCGTGGCGGCGCCGATCAGCATCCCGGCTAGCGCTCCGCGGCGGGTCATGCGCGGCCAGATCACGGAGAACAACACCAAGGGTCCGAAGGCGGATCCGAACCCGGCCCATGCGTAGGCGACCAGGCTCAGTACCCCGCTATCCGGGTTGGAGGCAATCGCAATGGCAATGGCGGAGACCAGCAGTACCATCGCCCGCCCGATCCAGACCAGTTCCTTCTGCGAAGCACCCGGATGACAGAAGACCTTGTAGAAGTCCTCCGTCAACGCAGAGGAGCAAACCAGCAACTGACAGGAGAGCGTGCTCATCACCGCCGCCAGGATGGCCGACAAGAGAATGCCGGCCACCCACGGGTTGAACAGAACCTGAGACAGCGTGATGAACACGGTCTCGCGGTTCGCCCGCACCGGCGCCGCATCCTCCGGATGGGCCGCGAAATAGGCGATGCCAAAAAAACCGACCGCCATGGCGCCCAGCAGGCACAGGACCATCCAGATCATCCCGATCCGCCGGGCGCTGGGGATGACCTTGACCGAGGAGGCGGACATGAAACGAGCCAGAATGTGAGGCTGGCCCATGTACCCCAGCCCCCAGGCCAACAGCGAGATGATCCCCACCCACGAGGCGCCGCGAAACCAATCGAGACGAGTGGTATCCAGCGATCGAATCACATCCCACGCTGCTGCTGGACCACCCACCTTGGCGAACACGACGAGTGGAGCCAGCAACAAAGCGAGGATCATCAGCGTGGCCTGGACGGTGTCGGTCCAGCTCACCGCCAGGAAACCACCCACAAACACGTACACGATGGTGGTGGCCGCACTGGCCCAGAGGGCCGTCGGATAATCCATCTGGAAAGTCCTTTCGAACAGGCGAGCTCCCGCCACCATCCCGGACGCACAGTAGATGGTGAAGAACACCAGAATGACCAGGGCCGAAAATACACGCAGCAGGACTCTCTCATCCTCGAAACGATGTGTGAAATAGCCGGGCAGCGTCAGGGCGTTTCGGGTTAACTCGGTGTACACCCGCAGCCGGCCGGCCACCAGCCGCCAGTTGAACCAGGCCCCCAACGTGAGACCCAGGGCGATCCAGCTCTCCGATAGCCCGAACGCGTACAATGCCCCAGGAAGGCCCATCAGCAGCCAGCCGCTCATGTCCGAGGCCCCGGCACTCATCGCCGTGACGAAGCTGTTCAAACGCCGGCCGCCGAGAATGTAGTCCGAGAGGTTGCTCGTGCTCCGCCATGCGACAAATCCGATGACGACCATAACCGCGATGTAGATCAGGAAAGCGATCGTGGTCGGATGGCTCAGGTTCATCAGACAGGATCCCCGGTGACCTCGCCGGATCAGCCAGGCACCTTACCTGTGAACCTGTACCGCCGCAATGTGTCTCGCCGGCTCAGGAGTCCGAAAGGGCTTCGTGATTGCCTTCCAAGTCCAGTACCCTGGTCGTATCATGCACAGCCTGGTTCGAGGGAACACTGTCCACCGCTCAACTGGGAGGTCACTGATGAAGCCGCTGCTATCAGGTCCGTGGGCCCTATTCACGGTCGCCGCCGCCGGGGGTGTCTTCGCCGAAGAGGCGCCGCGGACTATCGGGATGGAGGAACTGCATCGGCTCGACCTGCTGCCGGCCTTCAAGACGTCGGTCAAGGTCGCCTCCATCTCCACCTATGACCACACCGGTGGCAACGACGACGGCTTCTCCGGCAAGTACTCGTTCGTCCGCAAGGAAGGCGACGATCTGGTTCTGGCCGACCTGAAGGGCCCCGGCTGCCTCTATCGCTTCCATACTCCCACGCCGACAGACGACTTGATCGAATTCTACTTCGACGGTGAGGTCGAGCCGCGGATCAGGCTCCCCCTGAGGCAGATGTTCACCGGCCAACATGAGCCCTTCGTGGAACCGATCTGCGGCCACGGGGCCGGCGGGTTCTACAGCTACGTCCCCTTGACGTACAAGAGGTCGCTCAAGATCCTGCTCAGAGCCAAGTCGTTCCAGTTCTATCAGCTCAACTATGCCACCTATCCCGAGAACGCCTTCGTCGAGACGTTGATGCCGGTGCACTCGGCCGCCTACCTAGATCACCGGGCGAAAGCTGCGGCTCTCTTCTCACAACGCGGCCAGGATCTCTTCGAGTTCAACCTGCCGCCCGGAACGACCGTGAAGCGTCAACGCGTCGAGGCCTCGCTCCAGCCGGGCCAGACGTCCACGGTATTCAGGACCGAACACCCAGGCCGGATCGCCGCTCTTCGTCTGGGACCGGCCGACGCCCTGGCCGGCAAGGACCGTGACATCCTCCTGCGAATCACCTGGGACGGCGACGATCAGCCTGCGGTGCTTTGCCCGGCGGGCGATTTCTTCGGTTACGCCTGGGGAAAACCGGCCACCGGTTCCTGCCTGCTGGGCACCGCGAACCAGGCCAACTACTGTTTTCTTCCCATGCCGTTCGATCGCTCCGCGGCCATCGAGCTGATCTCCGCCCGCCGGGAAGGCTCACCGGTCAGCGTGACCGGCGAAGTGGTCACCGCCGAGCTACCCCGCCGGCCGGACGAGGGCAAGTTCTACGCCATCTGGCACCGGGAAAACCCCACCACCAAGGGCAAGCCCTTTACCTTCGTTGACACCCAGGGGCGCGGGCACATCGTGGGCCTCATCCTCCAGGCTCAGGGCCATTCGACCGGCACGACCGGGTTCTTTGAGGGCGACGACCAGACCACCATCGATGGCGAATTGGCCGTGATCGGGATCGGATCGGAGGACAACTTCAACGGCGGATGGTACGACGTGGTTGACCGGTGGGACGGCGCCCTGTCCCTCCCGTTGAGCGGATGCCTGGGCTATCAGAAGCACCTCGGCCGCACCGGCGGCTACCGCTTCATGATCGGCGACGCCTACAGCTTCAGGAAGAGCGTGCGCCAGACCATCGAGCACGCCCCTGAAGGCAACACTATGATCACCGACTACTGCGGCATGACCTACCTCTACTGCGAGCCGCGCCCCACGGTGGCGTTCCCCATGCCCGACGCGGCCGCACGCCGGGTGGTCGATTTCAGCAAGATCACCTTCGCCGCGGGGTGGAATCTGCCGATCCGCGGCTTCTGCTATCAGGGTGGCACGCTGACCAAGCAGGGGGCCAAGATTGACGGCCGCGATGTCCGCTTCTTGTCCCTGCGGGCCGAAGGACACGACTTCTTCGGGCCGCCGTTCATTTCCATCACCTGTGACCTGCCAGAGACGGCCAGGTACACGGTGCACATCGAGCCGGTCAAGGGGCCCCAGCAGGGTCACGTGCAGCTCTTTCAGACTGAAGCGCCTGTCGGCGAACCGGCGGACCTCTTTGCCGAGAAGCCGACCCGGAGCGGACCGATCAGAATGGGCGTGATCTCCGCCGCCGAAGGCCCCAACCATCTCATGTTCAAGATCGTGGGAAAGAACAACGCCTCGAAGGCTCTCGGATTCGATCTCGTGAACATCATCTGCGAACGCGAGGAGTAGGAGCCTACCGGAGCCGGGGGTAGTGATGCGATTGACTTGCAGGTGATCACATTCAGCAGCTCCCTGGTCAAGACAACCTCTTCCCGAGGTCAGATCAGAAGCCGGGGTACACACCGAACCAGCGGCGGCTGTTGGACTCGCTGCCGATCACCTTCAGCCGTAGGGGTTCCCCTGGGGCGGCAAGGGACGACGGCAGCGTCAGCGTGAACAGCCCGGATTCAGGGAGCGATGGGTCTCGGGTGTATCTCAGCTCGACCTTCTCGTCCGGGCTGGACCAAACAGCGTCCTGCTCGCTGATCGTGGGGATTGCGATGACCTTCACGTCATTGACGTACAGCGCGAACGAACCTTCCGGCTGGGCGAAGTAACCCATGCCTCCGTTCCACGAAACGGTGAATGTCGGCCGTTCGCCCACGTTGGCGGGTGCGGGGTAGGTCTCCCAGGCAAGCACGTTTTTGCCCTTCATCGCTCGGGCGACATCCAATCGCCAAAAGCCGGGCGGCAGGTTGTCCTCGGCCGAATCGCCCGCGGTCACCGTCTTCCGCCAGCCGGTCTGCGCGTGAACCGCAAGCTCGACCTCGCCACGCGGTTTGAAGGCGTCCGACCGTGCGTAGGCAATCAGACCGTCCAGGATGCAGGTTCCCTCGGGATGACCCGCAAGCAGATCCAGTCCAAAGGTCAGCAGGACCCGTCCCGCCCCGACGCGACCTTCCGCCCCGTACAAGAAGTAGCTACTTCCACCCTCCCCGACGGCGAACATCTCGTCGGGCCGCAGTCCGGACAGCGCCGGCAACCGCAGACCTTGTTTCAGGATCCTGAACGCCAGCGGCGAGAGATGGCCCGCATGTGGAAAATCGCCCAGAGCCGGGTGCCGGGCGAAGGCGGTGCCCACCTGCGACCCCATCCACCACCACCCGAGGCTGACGTTCGGGGAGCCTTCTGTCCGGTTGATGAGGATGACGCTCTTGCCGGCCGCCAGGGCCGGAGCGACATCGGGTGAACCGAAACGGGAGATGAGCAGGCTCGCCTTCTCCGCATCGGGCGTGCCAGCCTCCGCCAGGTCGCGATACAACGGCCTCAGCGCTTCCCTTAACGGCGCGGAGACGGCGATGCCCTGGCCGCTCGCCGTCGTGCGTGTGGGAAAAACCCAGAAGTCCCAGACGTTCTTTATAGGGGTATTCTCGATGGATACTTCGAGCGTGGCATGCGAAGGCCGCTTGAGGCCCGGGATCTCGATCTCGACCTGGGCCAGCTCGCGCACAGCACCCGGTTCGACCACCCCACCTTCACACACCGCTCCGGCCAGAAGCGTCTCGCGGGCACGCAGCGTCCAGATGACTCGGGTCCGCTCCAGCCTCCGCGGACCATAATGCGAGATCCATAGACGCAACCCAAGACGCTCCCCGGCTACCGCGACGGGCGGCTCGCGCTCCGTCTTGAGCAGCAGGACGGTCTCACCGTTGAACAGGCGGAATGTCTCCGGAGTCGAGCCGTTGGATTTCGCCTCCCAGAATGCGTTGAGCAGTCCCTGGGCACTGTACGTCCTGCCCTGGCTCACCATGACGTCCACAATCGTCCAGAAGCAATATCCGTCGCAGGCGGGATCCATGCGCGCGGCCTCGATACCCTGCTTCTGGTAATAGCCCTGCAATGCGTGGGCGGCATCCTGGCAGGCGTCGCCCCAGCGGCGATCAAGTCCCGCCTCGGCCAGCCATTGGTCGCGCATTTCAAGCGTCACCGGCGGCTGCAGGACACCGGTGAACTTCGGGGCCAGACGCGGATCGAGCTTGACGCTCAAATTCAGATACTCGTGGGCGACAAAAGGCGCCTCGCAAGGGAAACCTCCCGGCGGCCAGACGTTGATCGGACCGCTCCGGTAGTCCGAGTTCTCCGCGGTGTTCAGCGTGCCGTCCTGGTGCAGCACCAGACGGTCGGGATCCAGGCGTTTGGCCAACTTGTACAACTCGTGATCCAGCGGCCGTCCGAGCAGCCCCTCGTTACCCATGCAGTAGGTGGCCAGCGAGACGTGGCGGCGGTAGTGGGTGATGAGCTCCTCCAGATCGCGCAGCGGATCAAACGCGAACGCTTCGGTCGGATAGTCGCCGTAATAGGGCAACTCCGGCTGGATCATAATACCAGCCTCGTCCGCAGCCTCGAAGAACTCGGGCAGCTCGCAATGGGTGTGCAGGCGGACATAAACGAAACCCGACGCCCGCGCGGTTCTGAGATGCTTCAGGTGCTCCTCGCGCGAGGCGGGCGACATCAGCGTCAGCGGGTAGACGGCATCGTCGCCGTAGCCGCGGAAGAAGAAGGGAGCGTGGTTGAGGAAGAAGCGGTCCCCGCGGACTTCAAGCTTGCGCACCCCGAACCGCTCGGTCCAGCCGTGCACCGGCCGCGTGCCATCGCAGAGCGTCAGCTCGGCGTGGTAGAGCGACGGCGTCTCGGGCGTCCACGGCTGAAAGAGCGTCAGCGGGACGCGGCACACTGCTTCGGCCCGTTTGTCCTTGTGGCCCAAGGCGATCTCCTCGGCACCCTCGCCCGCAAGCTGTCCGTCAGCGGTCTTCACCCTGATCCGCAGCATCGGATCGCTGAGCATGGCGCGCGGCTCGCTCCACGCGAGCGTCGCGTGGACCTCGGCCGTACGCCCGTCGAAATCGCCCCGCACCCATGCATAGTCGATGCGCGTGTCGGGTGTCGCCTCCAGCTCGACATCGCGGTAGAGACCACCGAAGCGATGAACCGCGCTGAACAGGCCCTTTCGGCTGGGCAGAACGTTGCTGACCTCCGCGACGACGGTTGCCGGCTTGCCAGCCTGGACCAAGTCGGTCACGTCATACTTGTAGGTGCCGCAGTAGTGGTCAACCCAGGCCACCGGTGTGGTGTTGACCCAGAACCAGCCCTGCGAGCGCACGCCACCAATCTTCAGCCACACGCGCTGCCCCCGCCATGACTCCGGAATGGCGACCGTCTTGCGGTACCAGGCGTCACCCTTGTACACGTGGCGCAGCGGCTTGGCGCAGTGGTCCCACTTGCAGTCCCACGAGTCGCCCATGCCCGGCTCGCCGACTCCTTGGGCCTCCCAGCATCCCGGCACCTGAACCGTACGCGCGCTCGGCCAGGGCTTGGCGAAAAACGCATTCCAGGTCGGGTGACGCAGCGGACTGACCTCCCGGGTGACGAACTCCCACTCGCCGCGCAACGAAACCGCGGTCTGCAGCGGCGATCGCACAACCGGATTCACTACCGCCGGCAATGCCTGCCGCCCGGCCCACGAATCCGCCCCCCCCAACCAGCCGCCACCCTCCTCGGCCCGGCTCGGACTCGCCAAGAGCAAACCGGCCAGAACAGAAGCCGCCGCGGCAGTCCGAATGACTCCAGCATGCCTCGTCAATCGGTTGGGGCAACCGGTGCGGACCGGTCGCGTTGACATCGCCTGCTTCATGGCAGCTGCCTCAGTATCTGACAGTCACCGACAACCTGCCTGCCAGGCCAGTCAGTTCGACGGTCTCTTTCTGCTTGTTGAAGCGGGTCCACGGCTCGCCGTTGACCTGCACGCCCTGGATGGGGAACGCCTTTGGATGGCGTAAACGTAGGAATACGCTCTGAGGTAAGCTCCGATTCGGTATGTCAACGGTGGCGGTGATCCTGCCGTTGTCAGTGTCCGAGACGATTTCGTACGCCAGGAGTCCGAAGTGGGTCGGAGCGTTCCTGACCGCAACCCTTTTGCCCTGCTCCAGCCAGGCTCGCGGCGTGGCCCGGGCGATCCACAGGCACCGACTGTCCTCCATCACCAGCAGATTGCGGAAGTTCTCCATGAACCAGCCCGCCGTACCATTGTCCGGAGCTTCGCAATTCGTGTACCCGCCCAGATGCCAGTGCTCCCAGAGCTTGCCATCGGCACCCACCACGGCAGCGTAGGAGTTCATCCAGAAGCGCAGAAAGTTCGGAACGTCGTCCTGCAACAGGTAGGTGTTGGCGGTATGCGAGGCCTTCGGCAGGATGACGTAGGACTTCCAGAACCAGGCATCGTCCGTGGAGAGCCCCTGTTTCTTCTTCGCCTCCTCCAGCTCGCTTACGGCTTTGGCGGACGTGCCCATCTCCTCCATGATGCTCACCGTGTCGACCATGCGACGATCCTCGGCCTCCACCGCCGCGAACGGCTCGACCAGCGGGAGCCCGCCCATCCAGATGTCGCAATCCGGGAACTGGGGGGCCCCTAGCTCGGGGCCGGTCAGGCCGTGAGCATACGGCATCCGCGGAACGTAGTGGTGATACATGCCGTCGTGGCCGAGCCGGACCGGCGACAGAGCCGCATCACGGTCAACGACCCGGCGGAGGTCGTTGCGAAACGCTGCGGCCTCGTCGAGGTAGGCGCGGGCGGCCGGGGGATCGAGCACTGCCAGGGCGTCGGCGAACCGCTGCAAGCCCTGGAGCGCAAAGGCGTTGTCACAGTAGTACCAATGCCAGTCGCAGGTCGGTAGGGCATAATCACCAAGCATGCAGGGCGGCATGAGGCCGGCCACAAGGAGGTTTCGACGGTTGGGGATGTCCTTCATGTAGAGCGCTCGCTGCCGGATGATCCAGTCGGCCGCAGCCTGCATGCGGACACGGTTCCGCTGGAACCACGCCTTGTCGCCGGTCAGGAAGAAGCGTTCGGCCATGCCGAACAGGAGCCTGCCCGTCGAAGCATGCGTGCCGTCGTGGCTGTAGCCCATGTCGTGTCGCATGGAAGTCGCCCATTCCAGAGCGCCGTTGCCATCCGTGTAGTCGCCGTCCGACTTGGCCCCGGGCCCCTTCAGAAAATGCTGATAGACCTTGTCAGCCTCCTCGTGCAGACCAACGAGGTCCATGCCATGAGCGACTCGGGCAACCTCGAATGCGAGCCCGCCCCACATGTGCTTGCCCTTCAACTGGAACGAGGCCGCCCGCCAGGCATCGGTCCAGCCCGCGTCCGGCAGTTGAACCTGCACCGGAGGGTCCTCGACCTTGGGAAACGGTGGGATGGCCGTCCCCGGCGGGCACGTCCACAGCCTGACTTCGCGCATCACTTCGTCCCATGAGGCGGCCTCGCGATGCTCGCGGGTCATTTGGCAGACGCTCTTGCGATTCTTGGTCGCCAGTTCGCGGACGAACTCCCTGGCGGTTTTGCCGCTGCCCACCTTGGTGACGAAAACACCGTGCTCGGGAATGAGGATCGGCCCGTTTTCAGTGTCACTGGGACGGAAAGTGAAACCCCTCGTCCGGGTCCAGACCGTCACGCGGGTGTCCAGAGCGGGGCGGCCGGCCGAAGCATACAGCAACGGCACGACGATGCCCCGCCTGGCCCCGCCTGCGCCGCCTCGTGACTGCCAACTCTCCGTGCCAGTCACCGTGGTACTCTTGTCCTGGCTCAAGGGCGACACGGAGCCGATGAGGCCCACATGGGACTCGACCCGGCCGTCAAAGTCCGCCGTTTCGGTTCCTTCTCGGAAGCCCCACTCGATCTCCAGGTCGATTCGCTGCCAGACACCCACCTCCGGGCTTGTGACGCAGATGCTGGGCACGACGGGCCAGGGACTGCCCTGCGTCGGTTCCGCTTCACAGAAGACCGCGACCATTTCCGTAGCCGCATCGACCTGGGTGCTGTAGGCAAAGTCCATCTTCGCACCGGGTCCGCTCCTGTAAGTCCACGTGCGCCGATCCGCCGATAACTCCGGCTTGGCCAGGATCCTGTCCACGGTCCAGCCAAACCAACCATAAGAGGTGGGGTAGACCCGAACCTCGACGGCTTCAGGCAGTGGCACCGTCTGGACGTTGACTGGCCAATGGAGTTGCACCTGGTAGTCGGCCAGTCGGCCGGTCCAGAGCAGTCCGGTGAGCAGTTGACCTTTCGGTTTGGGCGGAAACGGCTTCAGGAGATCGGGCATCTGGTAGTAGATGCTCTTCAACTCTGACTCGGGCAAGGCCTGACGCGCCATGCGATAGATCCGGTCCAATCGCTCCAAACGCCGCGGAATGAAGTAGGCCTCCGGCTGTGCCTGGGCCGCCAGATCGGCCCGCCACACGTAGCCCCAGGGCGCAATGTCAATTGGCTGGCCCACTCGCCAGCCACCCTCCTCAAAGCGCACCGCAGACCCCCACCCTGCGAAACCGCCGTAGCCGGGGAATAGAACGGGTTGACTGACGCCGGGGCCGACAAGAACCACGCGGCAGTCTTCCGGCCGGGCTCTTGAATCACCACCTTCGACCACGATCGCGCGGGGATTCGACGGGTCTGCCGCCGCGGATGTCGTCGATGCGGCGCCGGATGCCAACAGCGCCGCCAGCAGGACAACCGCGGGTCCGAGATTCGGGATGAGAAGTGTCATTCTGGCCGCATCGTACCGAGGCCGTCCGGCTCGTCAACCGGTCGCACTCGCAGGACTCGCCCGATCGTGAAGCCCTGAGCCGGCAATCCCATACCACGGGCCGATCATCATCGCTATGATCGTCTCCTGCCCGGCCAGGTCAACCGGTCGAGGAACGCAAACCGCGGCGCGATGCGCCCGCCTGGGGCGAGGCAACCGCCCACGTGGCCAGGCCACGTCCTCCCGGGTCCGGACTTTCGGGGGATCGGAGATTCAATGATGCTCAACGAGGAATCGGCATCCTGCATCGAATCGGAAGCGGGTCGCTTGCGGCTGACGGTGCTGCCGTCCGGCGAATGGCTGGTGTCGGGCGGCCTGTACGTCCATGACCGCCCCGGCGAACTCGCCGAAGTGTCTTCGGCGATCGCGCGACAGGGCGCAACCATCGAGCGCTTCTTCTACAACCGGTCCGAGGATCCTTCCATGGTCAGCATGACCGCCCGCGTTTCAAAGGCCGAGACTGCCGGCCTGCTGGCGGACGAACTGCGCAAGGCGGGACGTCTGGGGCCGGCGCCAGCCCAAGGCGGCGATGAGTCGGAAGTGACCGATCCCGGCGGCCTGCTGCGAGTCAAAGTGCACATCGAGCCCAGCTCAGGCTCGCTGGCAGCATTCGCGGCCGTGCTGAAGGGACACCGGGCCAACGTTCTTTACCTTGCCTACGACGCGAGCCGATCGCCCAGCCTGCTGGAGATGGCCATGGCCACGGAGTCGCCCGAGGAGGTCGCCGCTCTGCTAAACGACTTCAACAAGCGATCCTACCACTACCATGTGGAGTGGCAGGGTGCGGCCGGTAGCCCGATCGGCGACGTCATCGGCCTGAACTCGGTGGAGCGGTTCCTGCTGAACCTCAAGGTCGTTCTCCCCCGCGACCGCCTCCATGAGCTGGAGGGGCTGATCCGCTCGTCGAAGGAACTGCAGGAGACGCTGCTCCGCTTTCGGCGCGAGGCCGGCGGCAGCGACGAGTCGATGGCCGCCTCGGAGATCTTTACCAAGATCCTGGAGCTGGCCACGTCTTCAATCAGCAGAACCGGGGCCGCCTTCTGCCTGCACCTCGCCGGGCCCGTGCCCCTGAACGAGAAGGTGACGCTTTGCATGATCGCCTGCCCGACGGGCGCCAACAGCTACCTGCTCCGCTGCGACGGGGAGTACACGCTGATCGACTCCGGCTACGGACTCTACTATCCCGATGCGAAGGCCGCCCTGGCCGGGCACGGCATCGACCCGTCGCGCATCCGCAACGCCCTGTTTACCCACGCCGATGCCGATCACGCCGGCTGGGCGGCTCATCTCGAACGCGACTTCGGCACCACGGTGTACATCCATCCCGACAGCCTGGGCATCTTCGAGCACGAGAATCGGGCCTTCGGCAGCGACAGTCACCTGATGGCCCTCAACGCCCAGTTCACTAAGCTGATCAACCGGTTCACCAATCTGCACCCGCCGACTTCACCCCGCCCGTTCCCACCGGCCACCGGCCGGGCCGGCGACTTCGACGTGCTGGGCAGTTACACCATAGGCAACATCGAGCTGCAGGTGCTCAAGAGTCACGGCGGCCACGTGCCCGGCCAGGTCTTCTTCTTCGCTCCGCGCGAAGGGTTGCTCTTCAGCGGCGACTACCTGATCGACTTCGCCAGCCTCTCCGATCGCGAGAAGACCACGCTGAGCATCCCCAGGTTCCTGATGACCAGCACCAACGCCGACGCCCGCGTCTTCGGCCGCGAGATGCACAAGCTGGCGGAGCTGATGATGACTACGCACGCCCGCTTACAGGAATCCAACCGCGCCGCCCGCGTCTTCCCCGGCCACGGGAGCTTCTACCGCGTGGATGAGGCGAACGCCATGCTCGCAGGCCTGACGGCCGGACAGCAGGTGTGACAGCCCGTCGCTTGACTTCCCTGGCCCCCCGGATTGTTCCGGGGGACACTCGTAGCCTGGGCGACCCTCTCGATCCTGGCGCGGGCCGAAGATGCCTTTCATGTCAGCCCGAAGAACGCTGATGAGGCCGAGAAGTTCGTCACCGCCGCGGAGATCAACGCTCGGTGCGAGGTGGCCGTCCCGGTTGTTGCGGCCACGAAATGCCCAAACGAGAAAGCCCCGCGTATCCCACGCGAGGCTGTCTCAGCTGCGCGGCAGGCAGGTCATGGGAAGCGACTGGCCGCGCTGATGCTCGAGGCTATTGCCGGACTCGTCAACGTGCGCCCTGCACTTCGTACAAACCTACGGACTCACGCGAGCCGGCGCTTGACCCAGCCAACTAGACCGAGGCCCAACAGGCCTAACGCCATCGCCGCAGGGGCCGGGGCGACCGGTGTCTTGGTGTCGGGCACCGCGATCTTGCAGAGAGCATTGCCCTGCGCGTCAAAGGCACCCGAGAAGTTGTACGGGTCGGCCACGTTCACCATGAAGTCCTTGTTCCACGCGGTCGGCACTTCCCCGTTCGCGCCCCCCTTGGCGTAGAAGTTGCCCCACATCGCCGCACGATCCGAATCGAACGACAGCGTCAGCAACGTCGACCCACTTCCATCGAACTTCAGGCCGAAGATGTTGCCCGGCAGCTGCGGGTTGGAGTTGCCCATGGCGCCGGGCTGGTACGTACGGGGATCACCAGAAGCCGGATCAATGGAGGGCTCTATCAAGTCAGCAAGCGTGAAGTTGTCAGAGACCTGAAGCAGCATGTGACTGACGCTCTTGGTCAGGGGATCCCCGTTATCGGCGGACAACGTATACACGTAGTGCAACGTGCCGTTGTGGTTGTCCGTGATATTCCACGTGATCTTGAAGAACGGCTCCTCCGCCCACTTGTTGGCCGCTGTCACTCCACCATTCATCGAGGTCAACGAGCCTGAGCTTAGATCCGCTTGGGCAACGACCGGGCACAGCAGCATTGCCGCACCTAGGGCCCCAAACAACCGCAGTTTCCAGCTGGTCCTGGGATTCATGATTTGAAGGCTCCTCTCCGTTCTTCTGGGGGACTTTGTCTTCATTCTCCTCCAGCGAACGCGCTCGCTTCAGGACGCTGCCCCAAAGCACCGCGTTGCCAAACAGTACCGTCCGAGGAAGGACCCCCCGCTTGCAGCTATGGTCCCCGACAGACCGATCCCTACTACGCCAATCATAAACTGTCACCGGAGGGATAGCAAGTGTAATTCAGTGCCAAAGTATGGCGTGAAGAGGCTTTCATGAGTGTTATCGGACGACTGCGCGGGCTTGGAGGGGGAACCCGCGAGTCATCAGGCCGGCTTCACTACTCCATCAGGCCCAACCGGAGCGGCAGCGAAACCCGAGAGACGGCGGCTTGGTTCGAACCGCCGTTCCGCCCCGCAGCCGCTTGGCCGACGACCGCCGCTGCCGCCGCCAGCGCTCCGGCCAACTGATCTTTGCGTCTCTCCAGGACCCCCATTAGACTGACCGCGGTCCCGGATCGCTCGCCGGCTCGGTTAACTGAGCGAACGGCACGCCGAGATAGAGAGAGAGCGGCGAATGCACTCAAAATCAATCGTCCGAACGTCTCGCGTCTTCGCGACCTCTGGTTTGGCCGCTGTCTTCCTCGGATCGCTAGTCGGCTGTACCTCGCCGGAGACTCGGATCAACCTGACTACCTTCGATGCCCAAGGGCAGGATCAGCAGCACTATGCCACGTTCACTCAGGCCAGCTACCGCCTTACCCCCGGGGGCACGTTCGAACTGGCTCTGCACACCACCCGGCCCAGCAGCCTCGATCCCACCCAGAGCATCACCCAGATCATCTACCTGAAATGCCTGTGGACGCCGCGACCGGGTACAACCTACGCCGAACCTTCACAGATTAACGCCAAAGTCCAGTACGCGATCCTTACCCCTCCTACCGGAGTGCGCTACGACGGCAGTGCTTTCCTCTCCTGTAAACTCGATCAGGGCTCGGGAATGCTGACCGGTCGAATCGAATCCGGGACCCTTTCCGCCCGATTCCGCGTGGGCGAGGCGATCGAGCCATTCGCTTTCGCCAAGTTCACCGGAGCCTTCACGGCCGTGGACAACCCCCGGGAGGTGGTCCGCGCCGCCCAGTCGCTGAACGCCCAATTCACCGCTCCGATCAGCGAGGAGAAGCCTTGATCACTACCGTCTCGCCCCGGAATCTTCGCCGGCGTGCTATAATCCGATAGACGAAGGACCCTCGGTCCGCGGAGTGTCCCTGATGTCCGTTCGCTGGCACATCCCGGCTGCCGTATGCGCCGTGACAATATCGGTCCTCGCCGCGGTTGGCGCCGATCTGACCGGCTACGAGTCACTGGCCGACTGGTCGGCCCTGCCCAACCCCAAGGTCGGCATGGTTGCCGGGTTGGCCAGCAGCTACGACCGGGCCGGGGCCAACAACGATTTCAGCCAGTTCGAATCACCCGTCGGCCTGGTGACCAGCGACGTAAACACGGTCGTCAAGACCATCACCGGCCCCGGAGTGCTCACCCGCTTCTGGATGCCTCACGCATGCGCGGACGAGGCCTTCACCGTCAAACTCACGATTGATGGTACGCTCCTCATCGATACCACGAGCAATGTAATCCTCGGAGGCAGCTTCGGCTACATGCAGAATCCCCTGGTTCGTACCCTGATCGGCGGCCAGGTGAGCTACGAGCCGATCGCGTTTCAGAACTCCGTGGTGATCGAATCCAACAACTACGCCGCCGGGCTCCATGCCCGGACCCACCATTTCTACCAGTACGGCTACCATGTGTTCACCGGTGGGCAGACCATCCCGTCCTACAGCGGCTCGTTGAACGCCGCCCAGCAGACTGCCCGCGACAGCGTGGTCGCCATACTCGGCAACCTCGGCAAGAACCCGGCCGGTACCAGTGAGCAGGCCGCTTTCATCGCCACCGAGGGGCAGTCCATTGAAGCCGGCCAGGCCCTGACCTTGTGTGACCGCGTCGGCAGCGGACGAGTCCGGGCGATCCGCCTGAAAATGACCGGCCCCACCGATGAAGCCCTCGATGGCCTGCGTCTCCGCGTACGCTGCGGCGGGCGAAGCCAGAACGTCGTCGATGTCCCCGTCGCCCACTTCTTCGGGGCCGGACACAAGCGGGTGGCCTTCAAATCCCTGCCCCTGGGAACGGATGGCCCGGACGGTTTCTACTGCTACTGGCCCATGCCCTATCGCGTCGGCCTGATCATCGAGCTGTACAACAGCACCACATCCGCCATCGCCATCGATTCCGCGCTCGTCGAGTATGAGTCCGGCGCCCAGCCCGCGGTGATCGGCTGTCTCTACGCCTCGTTCAGCGAAGAGACAACAGTCAGCGGACAGAAATACCATCAGTTGCTCAGCTCAACCGGCGCCGGGCACTACCTGGGCAGCCTGTTGTATGTCCAGAAGGCCGGGGTGGCCAAGATCCTCCTCGAGGGCGACGAGATCGTGACCGTCGACGGCACCACGATGCTCTTCGGCACCGGCATGGAGGACGCCTACAACGGCGGTTACTACTACAACAACATCGCCAACAGCCCACAGCGAAACACACCCGACGATCCGCCCTGGCCGGACAATGGCGTCGCGCCCTACCACGGTCTGCTCAATATCGACGACCCCGACCCCAAACGCCCAGGCAGTACCGATACGGTCTTCCGCGCCGACCAGTACCGCTGGCTCATCGGCGATGTGGTGCCTTTCACAACCGGCATCGACGTCAAGATCGAGAACTACGGGTCCTACGCCAACACGCTCTTCGGTTCGACCGCTTTCTGGTACCAGCTTGATTGGGCCGCCGATTTCGACCAGGACGGCGACGTGGACTCCGACGATTTCGCTCACCTTCAGCTCTGCCTGAGCGGCCGCGGCCAGCCGTACGAGAGCGGGTGCGACAACGCCGACCTTGACGTGGACTCCGACGTCGACGCCGATGACCTGGCCGCATTCCTGCCCTGCGTCTCCGGAACCGACGCCCCCGCCAACCCGGGCTGCGGTTCCTGACGATTCCTTGGCCGCTTGACGCTGTCCGTGTCCACCGACCGGATCTCGGCATCCTGCCCGATCCTCAGTCGAATCGCCACCGCCCACCCGTTCCCCCGGAACAGCCCAGGCGGCGCCGGGGCAGGGATGCGGTACAATGCCGAGACGCAGAACGGGCAGCGTGGCCGGGCGAGGACCGCCGGGACAGAGGTCTTCATTTCGCAGATTGAGGAGAAACGCCATGGGCAGACTGACCAAGCGGCTTGACTCGAGCCGGCGAGACTTTCTGAAAGTCGCTCTCGCCGGTGGCGCCGCTATATCGGCACCTTGGATCGTGTCTTCACGCGCGTGGGGCCGAGGGGGCGCGGCCGCGGCCGGCGAGCGGCTGACCTTGGGTGTGATCGGCTTCGGCCCACGCTGCAAGTACGACCTGGCCGCCATGCTCAAGTTGCCCGACCTGCAATGTGTCGCCCTGGCCGAGGTGCAGGCCAGCCGGCGTGATGCCGGCAAGGCCACGGTCGACGGACACTACGGCAATACGGACTGCAAGGTCTACCGCGACTTCCGCGAAATGCTCGAGCGCAAGGACATCGACGCCGTGCTCGTCGCGACCGGAGACCGCTGGCACGCACTCGCCTCAATCCTGGCCGCCGAGGCCGGTAAGGATGTGTACAGCGAGAAACCGTGCGGATTGACTATCGCTTGGTGCCAGAAACTCGCCGAGACGGTGAAAGCCACCCAGCGCGTGTTCCAGGCTGGAACGCAGCGCCGCAGCGTGCCGAACTTCCAGCAGGCGGTGCAACTGGCCCACAGCGGCAAGCTCGGCAAGATCCATACGGTCTACGCCTCGGTCTACACCCCTCAGATCGAGACCACCTGGCTGCCCGGCGAGCCGACCCCGCCGCCCGAAGTGTGCGACTGGAACCTGTGGCTCGGGCCAGCCCCCTGGCGGCCGTACAACAGCAAGTACGTGGGCGGCGGCTGGCGCGGCTACTGGGACTTCGATTCGGGGGCCCGCCTGCTGGACTGGGGAGCCCATACCGTCGATCTCTGCCAGTGGGCCAACCACGCCGACGATACCATGCCCGTCGAGTACGAGCCATCGAGCACGAATATCACCTGCCGGTACGCCAACGGGGTCAAGCTGGTGCTGGATTTCCTGAAAACGCCGTTCGGCGAGCGACCGGGGTGGATCACGCGGCTGGGAACCTGCCCGGTGCGGTTCGTGGGCGACGAAGGCTGGGTAGAGACCGGCGACAACGGTGAGACCGAGGTGCACCCGGTGTCGCTCAAGAGCGAGCTGAAAGCGACCGCAGCCGGGACCCAGGGCCTCGACGTCTCGGCCCATGCGCGGAACTTCCTCGACTGTATCAAGTCACGCGGCGAAACGGCGGCCAACCCGCGGGTGATGCGTCATTCGCACATCGCCTGCCACGCCGCCGCCCTCGCGTGGATGTTGAATCGGAAACTGTCGCTCGATCCGGCGAAGGAAGCGTTCGCGGACGATGACGAGGCGAACGGCTTGCGATCGCGGCCTGCACGCGACTATGCGGACTACTCCAAGTCATAGAAAGGTGAAGAATGCGCACACACATGGACCACGCGATGCTCAGCGTAGTGACGGCGACGGTGTTTGCGGCGACTTGCCCGGGGGCGGAGATCAACCTCGCCCCGATGGCCAAACCGTCGACTTCCTTCGTGTCCGGGCATGAGACGCTCGATGCGATGAACGACGACTTCCAGCCGGGCGGGGTGAACGACCACAGCCACGGATGCTACGGCAACTGGCCGCAGACCGGCACACAATGGGTGCAGTACGAATGGAGCCAGCCCGTCAGCACCCGCAAGGTCGATGTGTACTGGTGGGACGATGCCCGCGGCGTGCGCCTGCCCAAGGCGTACCGGTTGCTGTATTGGGACGGGAAAGCGTTCGTACCGGTCAAGGAGGCGGCCGGGCTCGGTGTGGCCGGCGGACGATACAACTCGACCACCTTCACCGAGGTCACGACGTCCAAGCTTCGGTTGGAGTTCGACGGGAACGAGAGGTTCTCGACCGGCATCATCGAGTGGAAAGTCTACGACTCCGGCAAATCACCGAAGTTCGCGCCGCGCGTGGAGGCGGGCGTCGATCGCGTGACCGTGTTGCCGGCCAAGACATATCTCGACGGGGAGGCCCGCGGAGTAGTTGATTCGATCGCCTGGAGCAAGGAGACAGGTCCGGGGACGGCAACGTTCGCGGAGGCGGACAAGCTCGAGACAACTGCGCAGTTTGCGGAACCCGGCGACTACGTGCTCAAGCTGACCGCAAAAAACGGCGACCGCAGCGCGTCGGACACGCTGAAGGTCCACGTCGAGCGAGCCCCGACAGCCTCTCATCTTCAGCCCGTGCCCACCGTGGCGTACAAGGTCAACAGCCCGTTCTGGGGGCCGCGGCTGAAGCACCAGATCGAAAACTGGATCCCACACTGCATCGCACAACTCTCCAAGACGGGCCTCCAGGAAGGCGGCTTCGAGAACTTCATCCAGGCGGCAAACAAGAATGCGGGGCGCCCGCACAAACCGCACGTCGGTCCGCCGTGGGCCAATGCCTATACGCTGAACACGATCGAATCGATGTGCCTGGCGCTCATGGTGGACGCCCAGGGCGACGCGGATCTGGCTAAAGCCCAGGCGGCGATCCGCGCGAAACTCGACCAGTGGATTCCAGTGGTGCTGGCCGCCCAGGAGCCGGACGGCTACCTCCAGACCCGGTTTACGCTCGGCGATCCGAACGAGAACGACCGGCCGCCGCCGCGCTGGTCGCGACGCGGCGACCACGAGGGCTATGTGGCCGGCTATCTCATCGACGCCGCAATGGCCCACTATCGCCTGACCGCCGGCCACGACCGGTGTCTGTACGACGCGGCAAAGAAGATGGCCGACTGCTGGGATGCCAACATCGGTCCGCCGCCGAAGAGGCCGTGGTATGACGGGCATCAGGAACTCGAGCAGGCCCTCATCCGCCTGGCGTGGCTGGTGAACGAGGTCGAGGGCGGTGGCAAGGGTGACAAGTACCTCCAGCTCTCGAAGTTCCTGCTCGATTGCCGTCGCGACGGGGAGAGCTACGATCAGAGCCACTTGCCGGTCGTGAGGCAGTACGAAGCCCTCGGCCACGCGGTTCGGGCGGTCTACTGCTACGCGGCGATGACCGGCATCGCCATGGCAACCGGCGACCCGGAGTATCACAGTGCGGTCAGGTCCCTCCACGACAACATCCTGAACGCCAAGTACTATGTCACCGGCGGTGTCGGCAGCGGCGAGACTTCCGAGGGATTCGGCAAAAACTACTCGCTGCCCAACAACGCGTATTGCGAATCTTGCGCGGCTTGCGGGCAGATCTTCTTTCAGCATAACATGAACCTCGCCTATCGCGAAGCTCACCATGCCGACCTGGTCGAGGAAACCCTGTACAACGCGGTGCTGGGCTCCGTGGATCTGCCGGGCAGAAACTTCACCTACACCAACGCCCTCGACTCCAGCGAGGCTCGGTATCTCTGGCATGGCTGCCCGTGCTGCGTGGGCAACATCCCGCGTACCCTGCTCGATCTGCCGAGATGGATGTACGTGAAGGACGCGGAGAATCTGTACATCAACCTGTTCATCGGCGGCACCGTCCGCGTCGGGACTGTGGCGGGAACAGACGTCGAGATCGAGCAGCGCACCGAGTATCCGTGGAAGGGGCGGGTCGAAATCGTCGTCAGGCCCACGGCGGCTAAAAGCTTCACGCTGCGCGTGCGCGTGCCACAACGCGGTGTGAGCGCCCTTTATCACGCTACGCCCGAAGCCGACGGTCTGGCCTCGCTGGCGGTGAACAATACGCCGGCCACCCCGGAAGTGAAGGACGGCTACGCGGTGATCACGCGAACCTGGCAGTCCGGCGATACCGTTCGCCTGGAACTGCCGCTCCAGATTCAGCGGATCAAGGCCGACGAACGCATCATCGCTGATCGCGGGCGAGTGGCCCTGCGTTGCGGAGCGCTGATCTACAACATCGAAAGCGTGGACCAGAACGTCGACGGCATGCTCAAGCCCGACACGCCCCTGACCATGGAATGGAAGCCCGACCTGCTCGGCGGAGTGATCGTGATCCGCGGCCAGTTCGCCGACGGCTCGCCACTCCTGGCCATCCCGAATTACACCCGCCTCAACCGCGGCGGAAGGTCAATCGTCTGGATCAGGGATCGGTAACCGACAGACCCTCGAACGGCAAAGCGCCCAGCACCCGACGACACCAGAACCGCGACCTGCGGCCCCTGACGCCCTCCAAAGCATGCCCACGACAACCCGGACCCCTCAGGTTGTCAGGCGGCCAAGGACTTCCGTACAGCAGATCAACGCTCGAGGCAGATGGAACGGATCCTTGACCGGCAACGCCACAACCGTGGTGAACGGCCGGCCCTGGCGATCGAGCTTCTGCGTCCACTCGCCGTGCTCCTTCACCGGGTAGTGACCATAACTGTACTCGCGGATCCGCTCGTGCCACTGTAGACACCAGTCCTCCCGGCAGCACTCGTAGGCCAGGAGCGTCGCATACAGGGCCTCGACATGCGGCCACCAGAGCTTGGAGTCATGGAACGGCCAGGCGGGCTCCTTGCCGCCCTCGGCATCCACCGCCAAAAACAAGCCCCCGTACGCAGTATCCCAGCCGATCTCCAGGTGCCGCCGGATGGCTCGAACGGCGCAATCGATGGTCGCCAGATCGCCGGCCGAGCGCGCCAGGTGGATCTGGAACCACATGGATTCAATGGCATGGCCGGGCAGCACCAAGGTCCGGTCCGGCGGTTCAACTTCCCGGCCGTCACCGGTCAGCCACTCGACGACCAGGCCGCGGTCCGGCCGCAGGAACGCTTCCATCACCCGCCGATGATGGCTCCGGGCGGCGCCGCGCACAGTCGAATCGCCCGTGGCTTCCGCCAATTCATGATACGCCAGCGAGAACAGCATGCTGATGCCATGATTCAAACGGTCGGAGGGGATCGGGTAAGGCCAGGCGGGCACTGGCTCGTCACCATGCAGGGCGTGCTCAGTCCCCTGAAACGTGTCCATGGCCAGATCGAGCACCGCTCGCTCCCCTGTCGCCCGCCACAGCTCGACGAGGGCGTAGATGGCGAACCCGTCGGCGTAAATGCTCTCGTAGCCACGCGTGATCCGCCCCTCGCCGTCAACCAGCAACGGCCAGTGACCGTTGGCCAGCGGGCCATGAGCGACCTGGAACCGGTAGATGCCCCGGGCAATGTTCAGCCATTCCGGCCGATGCGCCACACCGTTGTACAACCTGCTGAACACCCACACGGCCCGCCACTGCGACCAGCTCCACCGGTCTCGACTGACCACCCGTCCGTCATCCGTGATGCACGAGTTGATCGCTCCGTCGGCGTCGACGGCGTGCCTCGTCCAGAAGGGGATGACGTCGTCCAGCAACGTTTCGCGGTAAAGCTGGAGCAGCCCTGGGAGATCCATGCCCTCAGCTTGTACCAGGCAGCGATCGGCGTCAATCCGGACAAGTCTGGCATGAGGGCAGGACTGCGCCAGGCGAGCGGCTTCGGCCCGTTCGCCGCCCAGGGTGCATGGGCCGGGTTCACAGTCGCTATGCCGGGCGAGTCGTCGCGGCGCCTTCGGCGCGTGTCTCGCGAGGTTTGAACGCCAAGGCCTGGGCCTGGGACCAGACGCCGGGAATGGCCGTTCCGCACTTAGGACATTTGCCTTCTTTGACTGCGTTGGCGGCGATGCGATAGCCAACCCGGCGGATCAGCTCTGCCTTGCACTGGTGGCAGTAGGTGTTCTCGCCGGGGTGTGACGGCAAATTGCCGACGTAGACGTAGTGCAGGCCCGTCTCGAGGGCGGTTTTGCGGCAGCGGTCCAACGTGGCGGCGGGCGTGGGCGGCAGATTCTTGACCCGATAGGTGGGGTTGAATCGCGTAAAATGCACCGGCACGTCCGGCCCGAGGTTCTTGAGTATCCAATCACTCATCTGCCTGATCTCGTCCGCCGAGTCGTTCTTTGTCGGGATGATCAGAACCACCACTTCAAACCAGATGCCGATATGCTTGAGCGTCTTGAACGTGTTCAGCACCGGCTCCAGCGAGGCGGAGCACATCTCCGCGTAGAATTCCTGGCTGAAGGCCTTGAAGTCGATCTTGACCGCAGTCAGATGGCCACACAGTTGACGAAGCGGTTTCTCCTGCATGTAACCATTGGAGATGATCACGCTGCCGATCCCCGCCCGGCGGGCCAGGGCGGCCGTGTCGTGCACGTACTCGTAGGAAATGGTCGGCTCGGAGTAGGTGTACGCGATCGTCGGGCATCCTCGGGCCTTGACCATCTCGACGAGCCGCTCCGGCTTGACCTCGACGCTCTCGATCTGCTCCGGACGAAACTGGCTGATCTCCCAGTTCTGGCAGAATCTGCACTCGAGGTTGCACCCGGCGGTGGCAATGGAAAACGCCGACGAGCCGGGCAGATAATGGAACAGCGGCTTCTTTTCGATCGGGTCGAGGTTGGCCGAGCAGAGTGCCCCGTACACCAGTGTCTGGTACTGCCCACCCTGGTTCTCACGCACGCCACAATAGCCGCGCTCAAGATCGACAACCTTGCACTCCCGCGGGCAGAGCAGGCACTTCACCTCGCTCTCCTTGTGGGTCGGCTCCCAGAACATCGCCTTGTGCCGGATCACGCCCTTGAGCTTCGGCCCGGACGCCTCGCCCGTGCCGGCCGTATCCTCGGCAAGGGCCGGTGCCGATCGCCACATCGCCGCTGCGGCGGCGCATGCAGCACACGAGCGAAGCAAGGTCCGCCGAGTAGGCACAGTGAGGATGTGGCGATCCGGGTTCATGCTGTCCCTTCGATTGCGGCGAATCGGTCACCTCCGGAGAGCTCATCCCGTCAAGTGTGGGACCCGCATCTTGCCGATCAAGTGACAGGCTGGAGGCCTGTCCCACACCTACAACCCAGATCCGCCCAGCTTCAAATCTCGACGCGTTCGATCGCGGCCAGATCAGCCACACCCAATCCGCGAGCACCCGCCGTCTTGATGTGCACCGGTGGGCGCTTCTCCTCGGCCAGGGTCTTCATGCCTGTGGCCTTGCGCTGCTGCTCGAGCAGGTCAGCGCCCACCGCGTCCACCGCCACGAAATCGGTGCCCACGATCATGCCGCCCAGCGACCAGGCGAAGCCGGGGTTCCGCACCGGACCGGCATTGTACTGGCCCCGGGTGCCGTCGCAGACCGTCAGCCGCCATCTGGGGCGGATGAACCGGTGCTCAACCACGTCGGCAACATAAGGGTCGCAGTGGTGCTCATGGTACTTGTTGGGATTGTGGATGGCCCCGAAGAAGTTCT
The DNA here is from genome assembly GCA_018003015.1 of Phycisphaerae bacterium. NCBI lineage: Bacteria > Pseudomonadati > Planctomycetota > Phycisphaerae > Phycisphaerae bacterium. Next base: position 33,274 of record JAGNEZ010000036.1, read on the forward strand.
TCATCCCCAGCGTCACGCCGGCAAACGGGTGGTCCTTCAGAACCGGCACACAGACCAGCGCATCCACCTGCTCGGCCACGATCTTCGAGAAGCACGAGCCGATCCGGCCGTTGGTCTCGACCTCCTTCTGGTAGCCGCTGCCGTAGCTCTGGGCGTCCGTGCCGTAGCACTGCACGCCGGTCTTCGAACGGTTGAGCTGGTAGCCGGCCGCGGTGAGCTCGGAGTCAAACCGGTCCCAGATGATGATGTTCTCGGCAGGCACGTCGGCGCTTCGCAGGCCGGCCACGACCGCATCGACCACCACCGGCTGAGTCGCCAGCCCCAGCGTATTCACCTTGATGCCCACACGATCGCCGCTCTTGAAGAGCCTCCGCCAGGCGGCTTTGGCGTCGGCCTCCCCGGTCAGCTTTTGCATCGAGGCATCCAGCATCTTGCGAAGCAGCTCGCGATGCCCCTCCATTTTGCCCCCGGTAACCGCCTCGTCGCGGGCGATGACCACGCGCGGCCGCGGCTTGCCGGCCGGCGCAGAGTCGCTGCCCAGGGCCAGTGAGCCCGATACGGCCAGGCCACACGCCACACCGCCAATCCGGCTGAGCATCTGTCTCCGATCGAGAGATTCTGGCATGAACGTACTCCGGGTGATGAACAGACTCAGTCTCTTGAGTCGGCCGGTCTCGTCGTCGGCTCGGGCTCGCCGAACACCTCCGCTTCAAAGGAGTAGAGCTTGGCCTCCGGCCGCCTCCAGGCGTCGGCCGGCAGACCTGCCTTGTTGACGCACAGCTGGGTCAGAAACTCATCGCGCGTCCAGCCGCGCTCGTAGGCCACCTGGGGCAGAAACACCGCCCGCCGCGAACCCGAGTCAATCAATACCCCGTGCCGCCCAACAATGATCTCCTCGACTTTCCCCACCAGCTTCATCGGCGTCAGGTAACTGATCTCGATGTGCAGGTCGCCCAGTTCCTTGATGGTCACCGGATTGTCGGCGAAGCGATAGTCCTCCGTCGCGGCGGAGATCGCGTTGTGGATCACGGATTCGACCAACGGCCCGCGAGCTTCCATGTTCCCAATACAGCCCCGGAGCTGGCCGCGGTTCTGGAGCGTGACAAAGCAGGCCCCTTGCTCACGAAGCGCCGGCGGCAGCGTCGCTAGGTCGGGACGCGGTGGATCCTGCTTGTTGAGCACGGCCGCTAAGGTCGCGCGGGCCAGCTTCAGGGCCGCGGCCCGCGCATCGGCCGGCAGCGTCCCTGGCCGGGCAGTGAATACGAACGACTGGTAGGTCACGCTGTTCTCGTAATCGTTGGTCATGCGGCCCGAGGTGTCAAACGCCGTGCGAATGCCCAGGGCCCCTCCCTGCATGGACAGCACACGCATCAACAGCAGGATCGGCTCCCGCCCGCAAATCGTATCCTCGGTGTCGACCAGGTGCTTCGTGAACCCGTCAAAATCGCAGCGCTCGATCGCCGTAGAAGCCTTGTCGGCCAGCTCCTTCAACTTGGCGGGAATGTCCGTGCGGAACGGCTCGTAGCCGTAGTTCGGCCCGAAGTGCGTACAGTCGCTGCTGACCACGAGCAGCGTGTCGCTGTCCAGCAGCGGGAGAATCGCCGCCGCGGCCGCCGCGTGCTCGCCGACCGACATCTTGCCAACCAAAAGCGGCACGAGCTTGAAGTCCTTCAGCGTCCGCTGCAGAAATGGCACCTGCAGCTCCAGGGAATGCTCGTCGGCGTCGACACCCGGGTGCGAGGCGAACAGCGACTTTCCCTTCAGCCTCTTGACCGCTTCAGTGTCAATCGGCACATCGCCCAACGGCGTACGGTACGCGGTCCACTTGTCGGGTACGTCGATCCCCCGATAGCTGTGCGCATACCGGTGGCTGAACGCCAGAGCAATGACCCGTCTGTAACTCTGCCCGCGAAGACAGCGGTATCCGGCGGCCGCCACCGGGGCACTGAACCGGTATCCGGCGTGCGGGGCAATGACCGCCCGGGGCTTGCCCGCCAGCCTCGCAACCGGTGCCCGCTCCAGCAGCTGGTCGATCAGGGCGGCTAGTTCAGCGGAGTCCCCAGGATACCACGAGCCGGAGAACCGAGCCGGTCGGGGGTCGAAGCCGCCGCCAGGGGCGGACTGTCCGTGCGCACTTGTCAGAATGGCCATGATGAACATACCCCCTTGTAGGAGACAGGAGGCCTTCATGTTCGGTCACCTCTTTCGACGCGGCACCGTAAGTTTACCACAAAACCGCCGTCGCGGCTGGGAAGCACCCCGGGTACGATACCAACCATGAAAAAGGTGACCATTTACACCGATGGCGCCTGCCAGGGCAACCCCGGTCCAGGTGGCTGGGGCGTCGTCCTGAGCTACGGCCGAGCCCGCCGCGAGCTCGCCGGTGCCTGCCCAGCCACAACGAACAACCAGATGGAACTGACCGCGGCCATCGAGGGGCTCCGGGCTCTCAAGGAGGCCTGCGAGGTCGACCTGTACACCGACTCCAAGTACGTCCAGCTCGGCATGCGCGAGTGGCTGCCCGGCTGGAAGGCCAAAGGCTGGCGCCGAGGCAGGAAGCCGGTCAAGAACCTCGATCTCTGGCAAACCCTGGACGCCGAGGCTTCCCGCCACAACGTCCGTTGGCACTGGGTCAAGGGCCACGCCGCCAACCCGGGCAACGAACGCTGCGACCAACTGGCCACCGAGGCGATCGAGAAGATGCGGGTTGACCTGGGCGAGGACGCCCTCCGCAGGGCCCTCGGCGAGTTCATGAATCGTGACGACGAGGAGCGGAGCCTCTCGAGCCATTGAACGCCGGGTGACGGTCGCCCCCATCCGTCTCCCGTGCATCTCCGACAATCGATATCCCCCGAGCTCAGCACATGGAGATTCGTCCCTATCCGAAGGTCAACCTGCAGGTCATTGCCAGCAATGCGGCAGTTGTCGCTTTCTACCGGAAGCTCGGCTACAACGTCGAGGAGCGGCTCAGTATGGGAAAGGTGCTGCAGACTCGCGGTCCCTACTGAATCCGCAGAGAGGCCTCAGAGCGACAGGACGCACCAACGGTCGGCCTACAGATTCGGCATCGCCGACGAAAAGCAGTCCTGGCCCCCTCGTCGATGCCCCGACGGCATCCCCGGAGCTTCACCCCCCAACGCCGTCACCAGGCTCCGTATCGCATCGCAGGTGCCGCGATTCCTTCCCACTTACGCCATATCTGTGGTACACTTGAGAAGGAGAAGCAGGGGGGCCTGGCGCTACACGTGGAGGGCCATACCATGGTCGGCATCAGACCATCCCGGGCGTATGCCGTGGGGACACTCGTTCTGGCTTTGGCCAGCGGGCCCGTCACCGCACACGACGTCACCGCTGTCCTGGCTGACCCCGCCCTGCCGGTGCAGAGCGACGCGATCACCTTGACGGTCATCGGTTACTTCTCCGATGGGTGCGAACGCACAGCCTCCGCCACCGCCCAGGTCACCGACCACCGCATTCTAATCACCCTCATGCTCGTCAGTACGGAACCCGGTTCCGCGTGCCCGGCCATCGCGGTGCCGTTCGAGCTGTCGGTCGAGATCCCCAAGCTCGCCGTCGGCAACTACATCATCGACGTGAACCTGATTTCGAGCGACAACCAGTCCAAGTTCTACCCCGCCGTAAGTGAGCTGTACGTTCACCAATCGCGGGTCCCCTACAAGCTCCTGCCCGACAGCTGGTTCATGAACGAGTGTCCTATCTGCGATAACATCCCCATCAAGTGGCCGATGACTGGTACGTTCGACCTCCTGCCCATCGGGCCGGGTAACGTGTTCGATTTCTACGACGTCGCCGCAGTCAGCTTCCATGCCAAGGGCTACGACGTCTCCGCCCAGGGTCGATACCAGAAATCCGATCCGCACATCGCCGGTCTCCAGGCCATGAACCTCGATGCGACCGTCAACAAGGAGACCGGACTGGTTCTGGAGAGCCGGCTTGTTCCGTTCACCGGCGGGGGCATGCTGCCGCTGATCGACATCGAGGTGTCCGAGGTGACCGACAGCAATACACGCGTCTACCGCATGAGGATCGTGGCCGCACCCCTGCCCCCGTATCCCGACCTCGACGGTGACGGCGATGTCGACGCCGACGATCTCGCCGCGTTCACGGCCTGCGCTTCGGGTTCAGCCGTCCCTTACGCCCACGGCTGCGACCAAGCGGACTTTGACGGCGACAGTGACGTCGATCAGTCCGACTTCGGCGCCCTGCAACGATGCTACACTGGTCAGAACCAGCCCGCGGGCGAGGACTGCACCTCCAGGATACCCCACATCGCCGCAAGCTGGCAAAGCGACTGCATGCCGGGCGACCCCTCGATGGACGATTACCCGGGTTGCGGGAAAGACGAATTTGATCTGGTCGCCCAGGGCTACGCTCTCCAGGTGACCCACCGGAACATCGTCTACAATTGCTGCTTGAATGGCATCTCAGTGACCCTGGAGGCGAACGGAAGGTACCTTCGGTTGACCGAGAAGGAAGACCTCGCCGCCCCATGCGATTGCCTCTGCTGCTACGACACCTCGACCACCGTCGAGGGGCTCATACCCGGTGTGTATCTCGTCGAGTACTGCTGGGTGGAAGACAGGATCGGCCCCACCTGCCTGACCTCGGAATGGACCCTGGCTCCCTGATCCCGGCGACAACTCTCCCAGTGGCTGGTCCAAGCCAAGGACGGTACAATGCGGCCTGCAGCCCGGTGCCGTCGATGAGCCGTGTCACCGGGCGGCGCGGGGCAGGGTGCGGTAGGCCTGCGATCGCCCGGGACGCCGGGCGGCCCCCTGAGGTCGCCGCGGCCCGCATCCCTCGGGCGAGTTCAGTGCGAGTTTCTGTTTTGTCAGAGGAAGGTACCGATGCGTAAGCCAAGTGCGTGGACAGTGGTGGGTGTGCTGGTCCTGCTCGCGGGAGGGACTGCCCGAGCCGAGGTCAAGATCCTGACAGATCGCAACCAGGACAACGCAACCGGCCAGTTCAAGTTCTCCGGCGTGCCGGCTCCATCCAGGACGGATGCCGGGACTGCCGGTCAATTCAAGGTCCTGCTTGGCCAGCGCGATCCCAACGGCGGCGACGTCGACAAGCTGAACGACGGGGTAGTGCCCGGCGAAGCCGACCAGCCGGACGAGAACTTCTTCTTCGACGCCGGTACCGAGGGCGGGTGGCTGCTCGCCGATCTGGGCAGCGTCATCGAGGTCAAGCAGGTCAACAGCTACTCATGGCATCCCGGCCCCCGCGGCCCGCAGGTCTACAAGCTCTACGCCGCCGACGGCAAAGCCGACCGCTTTAAGGCCGATCTCGGGGTCGGCGACAAGCCGGAAGCACTTGGCTGGAAGTTGATCGCAAACGTGGATACCCGCCCAGCCGACGGAGAAGCCGGCGGCCAGTACGGCGTGAGCATCTCCGAGTCCACAGGCCCGCTCGGCAAATACCGCTATCTGCTGTTCGACATCTCGCGCACCGAGGCCGACGACACTTTCGGCAATACCTTCTTCAGCGAAATCGATGTCGTCGGCACCTCCGACAAGATCCCGGCACCATCCCCGCGGGGTGGGTACGAGATCGTCATCGACGCCTCCGAGACCCCCGACCTGAAAGAATGGATCGACACCAAGCTCAAGCCTACGCTCGATGCCTGGTACCCCAAGATCGTTGAGATGCTGCCCAGCGAAGGATTCGTCGCTCCAAAACGTATCGACATCGCCTTCCGCAAGGACATGCGCGGCGTCGCCGGTACGGCCGGAACGCACATCTCCTGCGCCGAACGGTGGTTCAAGGATAATCTCGACGGCGAGGCGGCGGGAGCGGTCGTGCACGAACTGGTCCATGTCGCCCAGCAATACCGCAGCCGGCGCAACCCGGGCTGGCTCGTGGAGGGCGTCGCGGACTACATCCGCTGGTTCAAGTACGAGCCGGTCTCCAAGCGGCCTCGGCCCAATCCCGACCGGGCCAAGTACACCGACAGCTACCGCACCACCGGGGCTTTCCTCGAGTACGTGGCGGCCTGTCATGACCACGAATTCGTGGTCAAGATCAACGCGGCCATGCGCGAGGGCCGCTACTCCAGCGGTCTCTGGCAGAAATACACCGGCAAAACGGTGGACGAACTGTGGGCCCTGTATGTGGCCACACTGAAAGAAGGCAAGCCTAAACCCGCCGCGGCAAGGTCTGGCCCCAATACCCTCACCGCCGAGGAGGAAAAGGCCGGCTGGCGACTCCTTTTCGACGGCGAGAGCCTCAGCGGCTGGCACAACTTCAAGCGCGAAGGCGTCCGGCCCGGCTGGCAGGTGCAGGACGGTACGCTGGCCTGCGTCGATCCCAGAAACGCCGGCGACATCGTCACCACCGACAAGTTCGCCTGGTTCGAGCTCACCCTCGAGTACAACATCTCCAAGGGCGGCAACAGCGGTATCATCTACCACGTGACCGACGAGGAGGACGCCGCCTGGGCGACCGGACCGGAGATCCAGCTCCAGGACAACGCCAACGCCCACGACCCGCAACTGTGCGGCTGGCTCTATGCACTCTATCAGCCACCCGACGACCCCAAGACCGGTAAGCCCATCGACGCCACCAAGCCCTTTGGCCAGTGGAACCAGGTCCGCATCCTCATCAGCCCGACAAAATGCGAGCACTACGTCAACGGCGTCAAGTACGTCGAGTACGTGCTGGGCAGCGAAGACTTCAACTCCCGCGTGGCCAAGAGCAAGTTCGGCGGAATGAAACGCTTCGCCAAGGCCGGCAGCGGCTACATCGGCCTCCAGGGCGACCACGGGAGCGTGTCGTTCCGAAACATGAAGATCCGACCGATCGAGGCCGCCAGGTAACCGCCCGCGGCCGAGGCTTCACCTCAGCGCATCGGCATCCTCCGCCTGATCCAACTCCACGCGGATCATCCAGTTACCCTCTCCGAGCGGTCCGCCCTTCTTGCCGGGCGTGGCCACCTGGGAGTGCCCCTGGCCGCTTGAATCAAAACCCACGTAGACGCCCTTGGTTGCAGTCGGCTTGAAGTTCAGGCAGATCTGGAACTCGATCGGGACACGCGTCGGCGGCACCTCGAGACGCGTCCAACTCATGTTGCCGTACGCGAAGCTGCCGATCGGTTTCCGCCAGGTGGCCACAACGGCCAAGTCCTTGTCACACAAGGCGATATCGAACGGCGACGGCGGCGCCTTGGGCGTGCCGTAGCGGGACCCGTAAACCGAGATCGCCCGGATGTACCACTTGCCGCCCGCCGGAGCCTTGAACAAAACCGCATGCCCGCCGCCGGCAATCGACTTCTTGCCGTCACAGCTGTCGTCGTCGTGCTTGAGCAGCGTGGGCTGGCCGCTCAGCTTCGAGACGGCGATCGTCTCCGCCTTGGTCTTGCTGACCGCAACCTTCTCGACAAACAGCGGCCCGGCCACTTTCCACCACGCGGCAATGGCATCCTTCTTCGCCGGCTGCATCTCCTCCAGAACCGCCAGCAGGCCGGCGTCAGGCTTGCCCGCGTCCACCTTGGCCGCCTCCCAGGCCGCGAAAAGCCGGGCGAACTGGGTCGCTCCAGTAATCGCCTCCAGCTTCTGCCATTGCCCGGCGCTCTGGTCGATCGGCGAAGGCTTGGCCCCGGCCAACTGCTTCTTCAACCTCGCCGTGCCGTCCTCCCGGTAATCGTAACCGTCTGGCCAGAGCTTCTCGCCCTTGGCCGTCCAGACCCGATCAACCACCACCGAACCAGCATAGTGAGCCCATCCTTCCGCCGCCGCCGAGGTCATCCAGTCGCGACTCTTGAGCGTGCGGTACATGGCCATGTGGCCCAGCTCGTGGCACATGCCGTACAGGTTGAAGACGCCACTCTTCGAAGGCTTGGCCAACTTGTCCTGCGAAGATAGAGAAAGAAACAGCCGATCCTCGCCGTCGGTGTAGAGCCGGGTGGTCTGGTCCGGCCCGCATTGGACTTCCAGAATCACGGTGTTCGGCATGTCGAACTTGAGGGTGTCGGCGTAGACTCGCCTCGCAGCAGCCAGCGTCTCCGCGAGAGCAGTCGCATACTCGGCGCTGATCCCCTCGTAGCTGACCTTGACGTGCGCGATCTCCTTGACCTCGGCTCTCGCCGGGGCAGCCAGAATACCGGTGGCAACCAGAACGGCGACAACAGACGGCATCACGGTTCTCATGTCCCTGCTCCTTCGAAATGCGCGTGGGATTCCACCAAATACTCTGTTAGACGCGCAGGCCATGGGTTTGTTCCTTCTTTTTCCGCTTGGCCTCGCGAAAACCCCCTTCCCCGAAGCCTTTGCCCGGCCCTCACCCGTGTCTCTTGAACAGCTTCCGCTGATGGGCGGCCAGGGCGGTCCGGATCGACCCCGAGGACGACGCAATCGCTTGCCAGTAGGGCTTCCATTCGGGATCGGGCCGGCCTGGACGCCGAAGGTACTGCTTGAGAAACCGCAACCGGTCGGTCCGGGTGAGCCGCCGGCAGTGGTCCAGACTGACGTTCAGTCGGGTGATGGCCCGGAGCTGCCGAGCCTCGCTCGGTCGGCAAACCTGACGCAAACCGTCCAGGTCCACCAAACTGAGCCGCGGCGGATCATCCGAAATCGGCGACCACTGGACCATGATGTTCGGAGCCTTGAAATCACGGTGGACGAATCCCTGTTCATGCATCAGCCGCACCAGCCGGGCCAGCTCCTGCGAAAGCCACAGCTTCACGCGACGTTCCCGGCCGGCCGGCAAGGCCCGAAGCTCCATCACCAGCAGCGAATCCAGATCGTGGCCATCTTCCAGGTACTCGGTGATCACAAAGCTGTCCAACACCAGTCCGAACCGACGACGCTCCAGCACCGCCAGCGGGCGGGCGGTGGGAATACGCCGGTGCAGGAGAGCGTTGCCCTTCATCCAGGTCAGCATCGGACGCGAACCCAACAGGGCGTACCGCAACAGCTTGAGCGGGTTTCGCGGGCGCGATCGCTTGCACACCACTTCGAGCGGCTCACCCTCGCCGGCATCGAGACGCTGCCGGCAGACGATGGCCGTCGTCGAGTCCTTGATGACTCGGCCGCGGTCCGTGGGCGTGAACCAGGCGGCCGGTTCACAAAGCCACTCCCGCCACTGCTGCCCGGTGAAGATCATGCGCGACACGCGCGAGCCGGGCATGGGGTGCTTGCATGCCAGGTAGGTGTGGGCCCGCCAGCCGTCCGGCAGATCGAGCCGGGCAAAATAAGATCCCGTCCGCAGCAACCGCCGGTCGCGCCGGGCGTATAAGCCATGGGCGTGACGGCGAATCGCCCATTCCAGGGCCTCGATGAGGCCCCGGCGGTCGCCACCCAGTTCACGCCCGCAGGCCGCGGCGCCGCGGACCTCCCTGTGCCAGTGCACATAGCGGTCCAGAAACCGCACGCGATCGGTCACCGTCGCGTGCCAGCTGAACCACTGGTTCAACTGAGCGAGGTTGCGCACAATGCCCGCATCGCTCACCCGCTGGCCGGTGCGGATGTCGTGCAGGTCGACAAACAAGGCGCGGTATTCCCCGCAGCGAGTCCGGATGAGCACGTTACTGGCATGGAGATCGAAATGCTCGAAGCCGTTCTGATGGGCCCGGGCCAGAAGCTCGGCCACGGCGTCGATCACCGCATTCTTGAGCCGGCGCTGACCGGTAGTGGCAGAAGACAGTTCCTGCCAGCATTCCTCCAGCGGCCGGACGTCCTCGCGGCCCAGCGTGATGTAGATGCTGTCGACCTCACGACCACGGATCGGAGCCTCGGCCGTCGCGACCGGCTCAACCGCGCCGATTCCGTGAGAGCGGGCGTACTCCGTGATACGCCGCTCCCGAGCGGCATCCGAACCCGCAAGGTGACGCCGCAATAACCCCCACCGCCCGACCGGCCGGAAGAGCTTGGTATAGAGAACCACCTCCCCGGCCCGCACTCGGAAAACCTCACGCCCCCCATCGCTGCCCTTCACCCGCTCGGCCCGCGGATCCGCGGCAAGGCCCAACCAGTCCGGCTCGCGGACATCGTCAAAGAGATGAAGCCACTTCGGGTGGATCCACCACTGCCACCGCCCCCGTGTACGCCCCACCCACGCCCCCGATGATCCCCGCCCAGAACCGGCCCCTGAGCTCGGCTCGTGTTCCCCGTGAGGTGAGGCGTCTGGCGTCGTTTGGCATTCTCTCATCGCTACCGGCGGGTTATCGTATGGGGCGGTAGACAGGCCTGCAAGCTTGGGATCGAACCCACGTGAAACCGGTCTCAGCAGGCGCCGTACCGCCGTCTCCCCGGTGCGGGTTCAAGCGGGATCCCCGCATCCCGAGGTCTGCTGGAACAGCCTCTGGTGCGGTTTTCCGGGTAGACAAAAACAGCTGAGCGGCCATGAGTCTCATGATGAGTGACGACGGCAGTGACCTGACCGCCGCGCTGGCGGGTGACCGGGAGGCGTTCGCGCGATTGTACGACCGCCATGCCGCCGTCGTCCTCTCACTGTGCCGGCGAGGCTGTTCGCAGGCCGAGGCCGAGGACGCATGCCAGGAAACCTTCCTGCGGGCGTACCGCCGACTCAGCCAGGTGCGCGACCCCGCCGGGTTGCGGCCCTGGCTCTACGCCATCGCCCGCCGGGTCTGCTCGGATCGGCGGCGATCGGCCGAACGCCGCGGCCGGCACGAGGAGCAAGTCGGTATGAACCTGCTGGCTTCACCCCCGGAAACGCCAAGCCCGCCCCAGGCGGCCGAACAGGCCGAACAACTCGATCGGCTGACCGCCGCCCTCGACCGGCTCCCGGATGAAGAACGCTTGGCCATCCACCTGTTCTACCTGGAACCCGATCCGCCAATGGCAGCCTCGGCGGTACTCCACCTCTCACGGAGCGGGTTCTACAAGCTGTTGACCAGGGCCCGCGAACGGCTGGCCCGTCTGATGCGGGAGGTGCAACCCGTATGACCACGTCACACGATCCGTCACCGCAACCGGACGACCCGCGGAACGCCGGCCCACCTCCGGCCGACGAACTCGACCGGCTCCTCCGCGCCTGGCATGAACAGAACACCCAACGAGCCCACGACCTGCGCGACCGGCTCATGATCGCCATCGCGAAACAGGACCAGACCAACCCCACCCCATCCTCCCTCGACGACCATGAGCCTCAGGTTGCGCCCGCATCCCGCCGAGCCACCGCGCCCACTCCATCACCCCTCTACCTCGTCAGGAGATTCCTCTTGAACCGCTACTCGCCGATCGCCGCAACGTTGATCCTGGCCGCCGTGCTTGTTCCACTGCTCATGCCGCCAGGTACCTCACCAACCTATGCAAGAAACGTGATCCTCGCCCCCGAGGGCGGCCGACTCGATGCCTTGGACCGCGACGGCCAGGTCATGGGACCCTGCCCCCTCCGCCACACCGACGTCGATGTCTCTATCAGCGCTTTCTTCAGCCGCGTCCGCGTGACCCAGCGGTTCCAGAACACCTACGCCGATAAGGTCGAAGCAGTCTATACCTTCCCGCTCAGCCATCGCGCGGCCGTCGACCGCATGACCATGACCGTCGGCGATCGCGTCATCGTCGGCGAAGTCCACGAACGCCAGCGAGCCCGGCGAATGTACGAAGCCGCCCGCGAGCAGGGCTACGTCGCCAGCCTCCTTGAACAAGAACGCCCCAACATCTTCACCCAGTCGGTCGCCAATATCGAGCCCGGCGCCGAAGTCACCATCGATATCAGCTACGTCGAGATGCTCGAGAGCAAAGACGGCCTGTATTCATTCAATTTCCCGATGGTCGTCGGCCCACGGTACGTCCCCGGCACGCCGACCGGCGACCTCGGGGCAGCCGAACTCCCCCCCGGCCTGAAACGACGCGGCGGCATTACCCTCATGGCCCCGGCGACACTCACCATCGGCGACGCCGGTGATACCAGCCGCTTGGGTACCCTCCAGAGCGGCAGGCTCGACACCCTGCTCCAAAACGCCGTCCCCATCAGTGTTCCAGACGCCACCTGGTGGGCCAGGCTTGGCCAGGGTGGCACCGGCGTCTCGCCGGTGTCCTCGGGTGGTGAGCCAGCCCTCTGGTACCGCTTCGAAGCTTCATATCCCAACGGCGCCAAGGAACGCGGTACCCTCCATACCGACGGCACAGGCCAGATCAACGGCCGGTGGTTCTACGTGAACACCCAGACCAGCGCTGAACCGGGCACCGGCTTCTCGCCAAATACCAACCGTGTTCCCGATGCCGCGAAGATCACGCCCATGCCGGTCAAGCCGGACAAGCGCGCCGGACATGACGTCTCTCTCCGCGTCACGATCGACACCGGCGGACCAGGCATCCTCTCAGCCAAGTCCGAACTCCACGAGGTCGTCCGAACCGAAACCGTCAAACGCGACGACGGCAACCCCCGCAAGCTGAGCCTCGAACTGATGAAGGCCGACGAAATCCCCAACCGCGACTTCATCCTCAACTGGCACCAGACGGCCGACACCATCCAGGAGGCAACCTTCACCCATACCGACAAAAACGGCAAGTTCTTCACCCTCATCGTCCAGCCACCCGATCGGGTCACCCATGAACAGGCCGTACCCCGCGAACTCATCTTCGTGCTCGACTCCTCCGGCTCCATGAGCGGCTTCCCCATCGAGAAGGCCAAGGAGGTCATGAGTAAGGCCATCGATACCCTCCGCCCGCGGGATACCTTCAACCTGATCACCTTCTCCGGCGATACCCGCATCCTGTGGGATAAGCCCCGCCCATTCAATCAGGCCAACCGCGATGAGGCTCAGGCGTTCCTGGCCGCCAGGCAGGGCAGCGGCGGCACCGAGATGATGAAGGCGATCAACGCCGCCCTCATCCAGACGGCGAGCTCTGCGGCAGAGGCGATCACCCTTGAGCAACTCGCCGATCTGCCAGCCGACGGCCGCACGGTGAGCGTACGCCTCGACTGGAGCAAGCACCCCGGAGCGATGCTCAGCCTCCCCTACAAGATCGAAGGCGACCGCAGCCCCCTCTCCTTCGCCCTCAAGAACGGGGCCGCCATCGAGACCCACATTCCCGTGAGTGGCCTCCAAAAGGGCGATGACAGGAATCTCAAGGTTAGCGTGCTGACCGGCAAATGGCAGACCAGACACGGCCATGCCATGCTCATCGTCGATCAGGTGGACTGGATCCGGCCACCAACCGAAGGCCCGGTCCGCATCTGCTGCTTCATGACCGACGGCTACGTCGGCAACGACATGCAGATCATCGACGCGATTCGCCGCAACGCCCACACCACCCGTGTCTTCAGCTTCGGCATCGGCAACAGCGTCAACCGCTACCTGCTGGACAATATGGCCAAGGCCGGCCGGGGTGAGGTCGAGTACGTGCAGGTCAGGCCGGGTTCCGAGGCCGCAAACCAGCCGGGCGGCCAGAACGATGCCGTCGAGCAGGCCGTCGCCCGATTCTCAAAGCGGATCCAGACCCCGGTGTTGATGGACGTCTCGCTGGCGTTCAGCGAGAACCTCGACGTGACCGACCTCGTCCCCACCCAGGTGCCCGACCTCTACGACGTCAAACCACTGGTCCTGCACGGCCGGTACACCAGGCCCGGCCAGGGCACACTCACCATCCGCGGTCGCAGCGGCTCAGGACCGTATCAGCGAATCCTCCCACTCGACCTGCCCGATTCGCAGCCCGAACACGACACCATCGCAACACTCTGGGCCCGGGCCCGGGTCGAGTCGATCATGAACCAGGACCTGGCCGCCATGCAACGGGGAGCGTTCCCCGAGCCGCTCAAAAGCGAGATCGTCGATCTCGGCGAACGGTTCGGAATGATGACCCCGTTCACCAGCTTCGTGGCGGTCGAGAAGGCCCGGATTACCATCGGCGGCCAGCCGCGGCTCGTGGCCGTGCCCATCGAGATGCCCCAGGGCGTCAGCTACGAAGGCATCTTCGGCCCCTGCGTTCAAGGTACGGCCAGTGCGGATACGTTGTCCAAGGACTGCCTGCGCGAAATCCGCTTCGCCGCCAAGGTGACCGCAATGCAGGCCGGCCAGGCTGCGGGTAGACAGTCCGACAAACCGGCGTTCACGCCTTTCAGCGCATCGGGTGACCTTGAGCGGCAAGAGCAAGTCTCGACGCTGAACACACTTGCGAAGAAGCCAGAAGGCACGGTCAGGGGAATCGAGCAGGAAACGCTCGGCAATGACTTCACATGGGGATTGCGCTCGGAACACCTGTCTCAAGAGTCCTTGTACGGTCAGAACACGGAATGGGCGGATGCATCAGCCTTTCCCGGCCTTCTCCTAGATGGCCGGCCCGACGTTGGGGCCCGCGGGTACTTCTCCTACTATCCCTCGAACCACGCATGGGACCGCTACGACGTAGACGGTGATGGAGCCTCGGTCAGCTACGGCTTCCAGGCCCGGTACGGTAACACGAGTGTGTATGACTTCTACGGTCTAGTACCAGGGCAACTGACCAACGAGCAAACCGTCGGCCTCCAGTTTCAGCCGTCTACGCCCCTGACGCCGTTCTCTACCCGACATGATCTGAACGTCAAATCCGCAACCGCCCAGAGAGGACAAGTCAACGAAGCCCTCATCGAAGCAGGTTCGCGGCTGGGGTCAACGGCCACTGCTGGCGAGGCCGCCAGGCAGATCGAAATAGTCCAACTCCGAAAGGGCAAAGCCTCGGAGGTGGCATCTATGATCAGGGAGGTACTGAGCTCTGGAAAGCACTTCGTGAGAGGTGCACCTGATTCGCTGAAAGTGACGGCTGATGACCAGACTGACATGTTGGTGCTGAACGGTACCGACAAGGAGAGGGACCTGGCCAAGCGAATGCTCGCGACACTGGACGTCAAAGCCCCCGCGGCGAGTCAGCCGGGCACGCAACCCGCTCAAGCGGCCATTTCCGCCCCCGCCCGCCCGCCGACCACCCAACCGGCCGAACCAGCCGAGACGACTGAGATGGTCGCCCTTCTCGACACCCTGGGCACCGATCAGGGCCGAGCCTGGGCCACGCAGACCCTACTCCGCGAACGACTGGCCTTGCTGGTCGCCGCCCTGGTGAAAGAAAGGCGGATCGACCAGGCCCAGAAGCTGGCCAACGCCCTGGCCACCCTCGCCCCCGATTTCCCCCCCGCCGTCCAGATGGCCAAGGTCCTGGCCAGCCCCTCCTTGGCACCGGCCGAGCGAGACCGGCAGATCGCTGCCCTGGCCAATGAAGCCCTTAAGCCCATCGAGGCCGCCGTCCGCCGTGCAAAGATCATCCGACGACTGCACCCGGAGCTCCAAAAAATCGTCAAGACCCCGGAAACTAAACCAGCCGACACGCGTATATCTGATGCCAACGCGGACCTGATCGTCACCGTGCTGGCGACAGATACACAACCGAATACTCTGGCCGCCCTCAAGCAGGCCGGTTTCCGGGTCGAAGCGGTGGCCGAACGAGCCAAGCTGGCCGTCGGCCGCATCGCACCCGATAAGCTGGAGAACGTCGCATCCCTCGACGTCGTCCGCAAGATCGATCCGGACAAGCGGTAGCGTCAACGCGGCGCGAACCCCCTACCCATAGGGGTACCGTGCCGTGGACCCCGCTCTCGGGCGAGCTCGCGGAATACCTTTCTCCTCCAGAAGTAACAGGGCCGGTCTGACGGAACAGGCCGGCCCTGCGACTTCCTCGCTCCGGTCAACTGCCCTACCTACCCGATCCGCTTGCCCAGCAACCGGGCGACCTCCACGCAATCCTTGTCACCCCGGCCGGAAAGGTTGACCACGATGGTGTAGTCCTTGGGCCGCTTGGGCGCCACTTTGACCACGTGGGCCACCGCGTGGGCGCTCTCCAGAGCGGGGATCAACCCCTCCGTCTGGGACAGCAGCGTGAAAGCCGCCAGAGCCTCGGCATCAGTGGCACCGACGTACATCACGCGACCGCTGTCCCTCCATGCCGAATGGAGCGGCCCCACGCCGGGGTAGTCCAGCCCGGCCGAGACCGAGTGAACCGGCGAGGTCTGACCGTCCGCGTCCTGGAGCACGTAGGTAAACATGCCGTGGATTACCCCGGGCGAGCCCTTGGCCAGGGTCGCGGCGTGCCGATTCCCATCAAGCCCTTCACCAGCCGCCTCGACACCAACCAGCTCGACCGATTTGTCGGACACCAGCGGACCGAAGACGCCAGCCGCATTGCTTCCTCCACCCACGCAGGCCACCACCATGTCCGGCAATCGCCCCTCCGCGGCCAGAAACTGCTCACGCAACTCACAGCCCTCCACCGACTGCAGATCGCAGACGATCATCGGGAACGGGTGCGGGCCCATCACGCTGCCAATGATGTAGTGGGTACTCTCGACGCTGCCCATCCAGTCGCGCATCGCCTCGTTGATCGCATCCTTCAGCGTCTTCTGACCGCTTTCGACCGCCACCACCCGCGTGCCCAGAAGCTCCATACGGAACACGTTGAGCTTCTGGCGGCGGACGTCCTCCGATCCCATGTAAACCACGCAGTCGAGCCCAAAGACCGCCGCCGCCGTGGCCGTCGCCACCCCATGCTGCCCCGCCCCCGTCTCGGCAATCACCCGCTTCTTGCCCATCCGCATGGCCAGAAGAGCCTGCCCGAGCGTGTTGTTGATCTTGTGCGAGCCGGTGTGGTTCAGGTCCTCGCGCTTGAAGAAGATCCGGGCCCCGCCCAGCTTCTCGCTCAGCCGCCGGGCAAAGTACAAGGGGCTCGGCCGCCCCACGTAGTCCTTCAGGTACCCCCGCAACTCGGCCCAGAACGCCGGGTCCTGCTTCGCCTTGTCGTACTCCCGTTCGAGCTGGTGAATGGCCGCCATCAGCGTTTCGGGCACGTACTGGCCGCCGAACAGGCCGAAACGACCATGCTCATCCGGGGCGGAGAAAACGTGACTCGCGGATGCTGTACTCATGGCCCAGATTATAGCCGGAACCGGAGTGAAGGTCAGATGACCCAGCTCCAGACTTCAGAGCCCGAACCAGCAGAGCCGGCATCGGCGAGACGCCGCCGAGGAATCGGGTGAGAAATCTGCATCACGCCGCCTGGCGCGAGGGCTTTCCATCTCAGGGGAAACGCCCCGATCCGGGACCCGCTCGCCACCACCACCCACCATCGCTACCAGATCGGTCACCATCCCCAGGACCGACTGGAAAAGGGGGGCCAACGCCTCGGCCGCCACCGCCGCTCGCTCATGTCGTCACTTCGCCGGTCATCACCATGGCCGCCGCGCCGATCAGACCAGCATCCGGACCCAACGCTGCCGCATCAATCAGAACGTGCCCGGTCGCGTTCGGCTGCCCGACCTCCGCTAGGCCACGTCGTACCGCCTGAAGATAGGTCTCCCCCAGCGCCGAAACACCTCCGCCGATCAGGACCTTGTCAGGCCGGTAGATCACCGACCAGGAGGCAATGCCTGCCCCCAACCACCAGCCGCATTCATCGATCGCCTGCTCGGCCACGGCGTCACCTTCGGCCAAGGCCGTCCCGATCTCCACGCCGGTCAGCTGACCATACTCCGCTTTCATCGCCGCCAGCCGTGACGTCGGCTGAGCATCGGCCAGCTCCGCCGCCCGCCGTTCTAAGGCCGGACCCGCCGCCAGCGATTCCACACAGCCGCGAGCGCCGCACTTGCACGCCGGACCTCGGGCGTTCACGATCACGTGACCCAGGCTGCCAGCGATGTGGTGCCATACCCGAAGAACCTCGCCTCCAAGGATGACGCCCGCGCCGATTCCCGTCCCGATCGTGGCGACAATCAGACGATCGACGCCACGGCCCGCTCCGAATCGCGACTCGCCCACCGCCGCCGCATTGCAGTCCGCATCGAAAACCACCGGCAGCGAGAGCCCATGCCGGAGCCTGGCCAGGAAACCACACTGGTTCAACGTCGGAAGGTTCGTGGCAAAAACAAGCGCGGTGCGGTCTCGGTCCATGTACCCCGGCATGACCATCCCCACCGCCGAGGGGGCATGCCCTTGACGACAAGCCTGCCCGATCATCTGCTCCACCGCACCCGCGATCAGGTCCGTGATACGCTCCACCGGCCAAGTCGCCTCGATCGGGATCTGCCGTCGAAGGCGAACCGTACCGGTGTCCTCCACCGTGGCCAGCTTGACACTCTGACCGCCTAGATCCACGCCGATCGCACACCGCCCACCCGTCACCACACGTCCTCCATCCGCAGGGTCATCATCACCGGATCGTCAACTCCGGGCAACTCCCCCAAGCCAGTCCTCTCCACCATCGACCGGACCGCAAACGAGACGGCGTTCGAGCAATCGGAATCGCTCGAACGCCGAGATGCACTTGCCGCCCCAAGAGAACGGCACCGCTACATTTCCAGGCGAGGCAACCGTCCACCCGGGCTCTATGGCCGCGGCGCTCCACCTCGGGGTGGAACACTCTCCCCGGCAACGGTTCGTACGCCTTCATCAACCTCAAGCATGGCCAGTTGAGAAGCCACACCTGGCTCGTTGTGGTTCAACTCGTGCGCCTTACGCAGCGAGTCAAACGCCATGGCTCGATCGCCGGTCCTGATATACAGCCGGCCCAGCTCGCTGTACGCCCGGGCCGCACGGGGGTTCGTCGTCAGGGCAAGCTTGTAGACCCGCAAAGCCTCATCATACTCCCCCCGGTCTCGATACTGATTGCCTAAGACGACATAGTGCTCCCAGTGCCCGCGGTTCGTGTCGGCCACATCCTTGGCCACCGTCAGTGCCTGATCATACTTTCCGCGGGCCTCAAGAGCCTCGGTCTTGGCGTCGATAGCGGCCAGGTAGTTCGGCCAGCTCTTCACCGCTTCCGAAAAGTACAGCACCGACGTGTCGAGTTCCCGACACGCCGAGGCAACGTCGCCGTCCCGGAACTTGCGTGCAGCCATGGCCCGATAATTGAGCCCCATGTAGTAGTTCGTCTGAGGATCCGTGCGCTTGATCTCCAGGGCCTCACGCAGCGTGGCCGTCGATTCCACATACTGCTGGTTGCGGAACTGCTCAATGCCCGCTTCGCGAAGGTCCTTCAGGTCGGGCGCGCAACCCGTCAAAAACCCGACCACAGACCCCAGAAATACCAGCGCGGCAAACCCCAGACCCATCTTCGTTTGGACGACCGTGTTACGCATAGCCGCAGCCTCCCTGACCATGGCTTGACACATCCCTGTCCGCAACATCATAGGCCCGAGCGGGGTCGGGTTCAATCGATCCGGGGGCTATAATACCGTCGATGATCAAGCCAACACAACGCTTCGTACTGCTACGCCATGTAATATCGGACAACCGTCACTGGGATCTGATGCTGGAAAAAGGCAACCACTTGGCGACTTGGCGACTCTTGACCCATCCTTCATCACTGGCGTCGGCCGGTCCAACCGATCAACTGCCAGCCGAACGCATCGCCGATCATCGCCTGGCCTATCTCACCTACGAAGGCCCGGTCTCGGGGGGGCGAGGCGAAGTCACTCGAGAGGACGCCGGAGAATATGAGGTCTGCCACGAATCCACCGATGTCTGGCGGGTAAGACTGACGGGAAACCGACTGAACGGGCTCTTCGATCTCCCCATCGCGACTGGAAAAGGGTATGTCCGACGGGCAAGCCCTGTCAGCGACTCCGGCGAGAGCCCAACGGCTCCAACGTGAGAATCAGGATCCCCGGCTCTGCCCTGACCTCCGCAATGCGAAACCGCCGCTGAACATTGGGCCAGTCCCACTCGTTGGGCAGTAGGATCCCCTCAAACAGACCCGTGAGCGAAGGAATCGGCCACTCGACTTGCCCGCGGCCTCCCCTGCTCCGCAAAGCAGCGTCAATCCTGCCCAGTTGATCCTCGATCAGAACTCGTGGCACAGGCAGTGAACCGCAAGTGACGTCCGTGAGCCATACCCGGATGCCCTTCTCCTCGACATGAGCCTGCACCTTGAGGCTCAGCACCGTCTCCACCCCGCCGCTGCGGGCGGCTACCGCCAGACGAGCACCATCAGGCTCAATCACCACCATCGGATCACGCAGCCCGGAAGGAAGCCATTTGCGGGTCATCGGGTCAATGGCCTCGCGCCCTGCCACCCAGGTGTTGAGCTGCTCCTGCGTGAAGCGACACTCGAATTCGCCTTGGGCCTTGTTCAGCCCGCCACCCACCCCGTCAATCATGTTCGCGAACTCAGTCCTCACCGCCACGGCCGCCTCGGGCGAGATCTCAATCGGGCGGTACCACGCCGGAATGTGCTGGAAAAGCAGCCAACCCGTAATGGCGACCACAACCAGCAGCAGAGCGGCAGCAAGGCCCAGTCGCTTCGACCAGACCGCCCAACGCCGACGCTGCGGCACACCCCGCGACACACTCATGGCCTAAGGGTTTCCTCCACTGACGGCCGCTCGGACGCCCGGATGGTTCGGGTCGATGCTCAACGCTCTCTGTAACGCCTCCTCCGCATCCGATCTCTGACCCAGCTGCAGGTGAATCGTCGCCCGGGCGAAGGGGTAATCGGCCACATCGGGCTCGAGCTGCTCGGCTTGCCGAATGGCCTCAATGGCCGCCCCCGGCTCACCGAGCTGCGACTCCGCCAAGCCAAGATTGTACCAGTACCGGCCCTGGCCGCGATCCTTGCCAATGGCCACACGGATCGAATCGCGGGCGTCCGCGATCCGACCCAGCTCGGCATACAGCAGCCCCAGGGCATAAGGATAGGCTGACTGGCCGGGCTCAATCTCCGCAGCCTTCCGGAGCTGCATGATCGCCTCCTCGGATCGGCCAAGGCTCTGGAGAGCAATGGCCAGTCCGTACCGCACCGCGGCGGCGGCCGGATCCCATGCGATCGCCTTCTCATACCACGGTAAGGCCTCCTGGGTCTGGCCGCGATCCATCAACAGCGCGGCCTGATGTAACGCCCCAGTCGGCTGGTCCTGGTTGGCCGCCAACAAGCCCATCAGGTCCTTCCCCGCAGTCGAGTTGAGATCGAGCCGTGTCCGCAACGCCCAGGCGGCCTTCAGACGCACCAGCCGGCTGGGACTCTGCAACTTGGCGGCCAACGACGCGGCGATCGACTCGGCGTAGGGCTCCAGCGATTCGATCGCCACGGCCTGCGGCAGCGGGGCGGGATCGTCCAGCAGGCGGATCAGTGACTCGACCGGCACCCGCCGAGCACCGGGATCACGCGCCTCCAGGGCGAAGGGGGCCAGAAACCGGGCATAGACGGCCCGCCACGTGGGGTTCGTCTCCTCCTGGAGCAGCCTGACCACATCGGGGATGGCGCTCGCATCGCTCTGCTTGAGCCGGGACAGCAGCCGCGAGCGCACGGCGGTCGGGCGGTTCATGCGCGGGCCGTACCACTGCCGCACATAATCGATCGACCACTGCAGCCCCTTGTCCGCGTGGCAGCGGGTGCAGGCGTTCGGGATGCCGTAGTCACGCGTCAGTTCCGGGTCGGGCACGGTCATGCCGTGATCATGTCGCGGATGCCGCTGCATGAACGGCGTCACCGGCATGTGGCAGTCCACGCACAAGAAACCGCCCTTGTCCCGCGGATGGAGACTGTGCTTGACCTCGTCGATCGGAATCCTCGTGGTAATGCCGTTCTCGTGACAACGCAGGCAGAGGCGATTGTCACGCCGCGTGGGCTTGCCGATGTGCCACTGGTGACAGTCCGTGCAACGCACCCCCCATTGCTGCATGTAACTGAGACTGAAAGCCGCAAACTCGAAATCCTCGTCACGCACCTGGCCGTCCGGGTAATACAGGTCGGTCGGATCCGGCACCATCAGCTCATAGTGGTCGGAAAACTCGTCGCCCGCCATGAACCCCCCGGTCAGATCCGCGCGCCGGGCATGGCAAGAACCGCATACCGATAAATACTTCTGACGATCCATCGGCTTGATCGTCGGGTCGCCCTTCTGGTCCTTGTGGGCCCGCTGCCATTCGTTGTGAGCCCGCATCGGACCATGACACTGCTCGCAACCGACGCCTTGCTCCACGTAGGTCGAACGGTACCCGTCCTTGGCCGGATCATAGTCCTTGCGGAAACCCGTGGTGTGGCAGGCCGCACACATCGAGTTCCAGTTCATCCCCCGACCCGTCCAGTGACCCCACTCGCCGGCCTTGCGGTCCTCGCTCCCGTAAACGTTGAACCACTCCTTGCGAGCCGGCTCGAACGCCAGTTCCGTGACCTGCAGCCGTCCACCCGGCGCCGGAATGAGATACTGCCAGAGCGGATCCACGCCGATCGCCCCAATCGGTTCGAATGCCTGCTGCGTGCCGTCTAATCCGGTGGTCACAATCGAGAACCGGCCACCCTCCGTCTGGGCCACCGATAGCTGCGAACCGTGGACGATGATCTGCAGAGGTTCGAACGCCTCCCCGTCCAATGCCGGCACGATCGGCCGCTGAGCCTTGGCATGGTGCGAACGCTTCCAGTCATCGTACGCCTGCTGGTGGCACTCCGCGCAACTCGCCGAGCCGCCGTAGCTCGCGTAAACACCCAGCCCCGCCGGTTGGGACATCGGCGGCTCCCCCCCGAACAGGGTGCACGGGCTCATCGCAAGCCCAACCGCGACCACGGCAGGAAGCACCCTACGCTTCACCGCATTGACCCCCTTGCACGAGGACCGCCGGCCCAGCCCTCGCGGCTCGCCTGGCAAACCGGGCCGGGCTTGAGCTCGCATGCCACGGGACTCGTCTCTCGTCGCTCATCAGCATCCCTTGGGTAGAGGCAGGTAGAGTAGGGCCACACGCCCGGTACATTGCAGAAGATGACAGGGAACCCGTCGGGCCAGCTCCGCGGCGAGATCCTTCGTCTCCTTTAAACCCTCGGCCGCCAGCCGTATCTTGAGTAAATCCGTGTGGGTGAAGGCGACTCGAACCTGGACCACAAAGGCCTCGCTCAGCCCCTGGTGCCCGAGGGCCAACTTGGCCTTCAGGGCATTGCCCCGGGCGCTCAACGCCTTTCGCTTGGCAGGCTCCGGGATGGGCCCCGGCTCACGTCCCGCGGCGGGTCGATTCATGCCCGCCACCTTACCGCCCACGGCTCGTGATCACAATCTTGACACCCCTCCCCGCCTTCTTACAGTTGAGACCGGTTCCGCTCAGCAACAGATTCCGGCGGGTGGGCGAAATGGCCAGACGCTTCTTCATCATCGACGGCCTCGGTCAGATCTTCCGCTCCTACTACGCGCCTTTCCAGCACCTCAGTTCACCCCGGGGCGAGCCAACCCGGGCCACCTTCGTCTTTACCCAGATGCTCCTCCAACTCATCCGCGAGCAGAAACCAGACTACCTGGCCATGGCCATGGACAGCCCCGACGCCGCCGTCTTCCGCCGCGGAATCGATCCCCAATACAAGGCCAACCGCGAACCGCCCCCAGAGGACCTCGCCCCCCAAATCCAGCGAATCCTCCAGATCGTTGCCTCCCAGGCCATCCCGATCATCAGCATCCCGACCTTCGAGGCCGACGACGTGATGGCCACACTCTGTCGAAGACTGGCCGACCAGCACGACCTTCAGATCTGCCTGGTCAGCAAGGACAAGGATCTCGACCAGTTGCTCTCCGATCGCGTCTGTCTCTTCGATCCGGGAAAGAACGAGTTCCTCGGGCCAGAAGACCTCCGCAGGGCCAAAGGCTATGGGCCGGATAAGGCCGTCGAGATTCAGACCCTGACCGGTGATTCGACCGACAACGTGCCCGGCGTCAAGGGGGTCGGCCCCAAAAAGGCCGCCGACCTCATCGCCCGTTTCGGCTCCGCCGCAGTCGTGATCGAACATGCGGCCGAACTCACCCCCGCCATGCGCCAAAACGTGCAGGCCTTCGCCGAGCATCTCGAACGAACCCGGCAGCTGGTCACCCTCCGCCAGGACGTCCCCTTCGAGTTCAACCTCGAAGCCTGCCGGTGGACCGGGTTGAACGCCGCGGCCCTGCACCCCGTCTTCGTGGAACTGGGCTTCCGGCGCCTGGCGGATCAGTTCGCGGATCTCGTCGGCAGTGCCTCGGATGCCGGGGCCAAGTCAACTCCCCCGCCGAGCACGCCTCAGGCCGCCAACCGCCCGACTCAGAGCGGTCAGGGCCAGCCCTTCGGTCCGCAGCACGACCTCTTCTCGGGCCTGAGCCCGGTTCACGCCGCCCACGAACTGCCGCCATCCGGGCCGGCACCCGCTGCACCCGGTCCGGGGCAACTCTTCGCCGCTCGCCCCGAGCGCGAGTACCTCCTGATCGACACCCCCGAATCACTCACGACCTTCCTCGCCGAGTTGCGGAAACAGCCTCGCTTCGCCTTTGACACCGAAACTACCCACATCAACCCCGCTTGGGCGAAACTGGTCGGCCTGAGCTTCTCCTGGAAGCGCGATACGGGATACTACCTGCCGGTCCGAGGCGTGGGCCGGACCCTGCCCCTGAAATCGACCCTCGAAGCCCTCCGGCCAATCATGGCTGACCCCAAGGTGGGCAAGATCGGGCAGAACATCAAGTACGACCTCGTGGTCATGAGCCGCCACGGCGTGCCGGTCAACGGCGTCGAGTTTGACACCATGGTCGCCAGCTTCGTGCTCGACTCGTCCCGCCGCTCGCACGGCATGGACGCCCTGGCCCGCGAACTCCTCGGCTTCGAACCCATCCCGATCAGCGACCTCATCGGTAAGGGCAAGGATCAGATCACCTTCGACCAGGTGCCCACCGACCGGGCCTGCGAGTATTCCGCCGAGGACGCCGACGTCACCTGGTCGCTGTACAAGGTCTTCTCCACCCAGATGGCCGGCAGCGATGTCGACAGCCTCTTCCACGACACGGAAATGCCGCTCGTCGAGGTCCTGGCAGCCATGGAAGCCGAGGGCGTCAAGCTCGACACCCCATTCCTCAGGAGGATGAGCGGCGAGCTGGCCGGCCGTCTGGACGACCTGACCCGCCAGATCCACGAGGCGGCCGGGCATCCGTTCAACATCGACTCAACGAGGCAGCTCGCAGCCGTTCTCTTCGACGAGCTCAAGCTGCCGTCAATCAAGAAGACCAAGACCGGGCAGAGCACCGACGCCGAGACGCTGGAAACCCTCGCCTGGCAGACCGACCACCCCGTGCCCAAGCTGGTCAAGGAATACCGCGAGCTGGTCAAGCTCAAGGGCACCTACATCGACACCCTGCCGGAAATGGTCTGCCCGGACACCGGCCGGGTCCACGCGAGCTTCAACCAGACCGTGGCCGTCACCGGGCGCCTGTCGTCCAGCGATCCGAACCTCCAGAATATTCCCATCCGCACCGAGATCGGCCGGCAGATCCGCCGGGCCTTCGTGCCCAGCAGCAAGACCTACGTGCTCCTGACCGCCGACTACTCGCAGATCGAGCTGCGGGTCATGGCCCACTTCTGTCAGGACGCCGCTCTCATGCAGGCGTTCGTCGAGGACCGCGACATTCACCAGTTCGTGGCCGCCCAGGTCTTCGGTGTGCCCATCGACCAGGTCACCCGCGAGCAGCGCGGCCGGGCCAAGGCGGTCAACTTCGGCATCATCTACGGCCAGACGGCCTTCGGGCTCTCGCGGACCACGGGCATGGCCGTGGGCGAAGCCCAGACGTTCATCGACAAGTACTTCGCCCGCTACCCCGGCCTGCGGCAGTTCATCGACCAGGCGGTGGCCGAAGCCCGCCGGGCCGGCCACGTGCGGACCATTCTGGGCCGTCGCCGGGCGATCGAGAACATCAACTCGCGCAACACCGGACTGCGATCGGCCGCCGAGCGGTTCGCGATCAACACCATCATTCAGGGCAGCGCCGCCGACCTCATCAAGCAGGCGATGATCAACATCCACCGCAAGATCCGCGAAGGCAACCGCCCGACGCGAATGCTCATCCAGGTTCACGACGAACTCGTCTTCGATGCGCCCCGCAGCGCGGTCGAGACCGAGGCCGAGTTCATCCGCCAGGAGATGTGCAACGCCCTGCCGCTGCGCGTGCCGGTCAAGGTCGATCTCGCCTGGGGGGACAACTGGTTCGAGGGGAAGTGATCCGCCGAGTGCCACGCAGGCATCAAGGCGAACGATGGACTGTCGACCAGGCTGCCGGCGGGGTGTGTGCAGAAGCGGGCGCGGCACGTCCCGAGCCGCAGGGCTTCACGCCGTGGACAGGGGTGCAGCCCCCCGGCGAGCAGGCCCGAGTCGCAGCGTGTACATGAGGTCGTCGCCGGATCGGGTGATGGTTGCGCGCCCTGGTTGGTGCAGGTCCTTCATCGTCGCGGGGCCCAGGCCGGCGAGGGGCGCGGTGGCCGTCGCGCCGCCGATGAGGCACGGGGCCACGAAGATGATCGCCTCATCCGCCAGGCCCGCGTCATAGAAGCGGCCCAGGGTCTGGCCGCCCCCTTCGACCATCACGTTGGTCATCCGCCGGCGGCCGAGTTCATCGAGGAGGGAGCCGAGGTCCAGCCGGGAACGTGTGGAAGGGACGCCGAGCACCTCGACGCCGGCGCGGGCGAGCCTGCGGGCGGCCAGGCCGCAAGCCGATCGCTGATTGGCCACGACCATGGTCGGCACGGTTCGGGCGGTGCGGACCAGCCGCGATCTCAGCGGGAGGCGCAGCCGCGGGTCGATCACGATCCGGGTGGCCGTCCGCCGGGGGCGTCCGTGACGGCAGGTGAGTAGCGGATTGTCGGCCAACGCGGTACCCACGCCGACGATGACGGCATCGACCCGGCCGCGGATGCGGTGAGCCAAGACCCGCGATCGCTTGCAGCTGATCCACTGCGAGTTGCCGGTGCGGGTGGCGATCCGGCCGTCGACACTCTGGGCCCATTTGAGGATGACCCACGGCCGGCCCCGGCGCTGGAGCTTGAGGTACGGCTGGTTGAGCTCCACGGCGTCGGCTTCGCGCAGGCCGACCGCGACGCCGATCCCCGCCGTTGCGAGCTTCCTTAACCCTCTTCCTGCCACCTTTGGGAAGGGATCGCGCGCGGCCACGATGACGCGGCCTATGCCGGCGGCGATGAGTGCATCGGTGCAGGGGGGGGTCTTGCCGAAGTGGCAGCAGGGCTCGAGGGTCACGTAGGCGGTGGCACCCTGCGCGAGCCGCCCGGCGGCTCGAAGGGCATAAACCTCGGCGTGTGGTCCGCCGAACCGGCGGTGGTATCCTTCCCCGACCACGCGATTCCTCCGGACGATCACGCAGCCGACCATCGGGTTGGGCTCGACGAAACCCTGCCCGCGAGCGGCTAGGGCGAGTGCCCGCCGCATGTGCTGCTCGTCGTCAGGCGTGAAAGCGCATCGAGGCATGAGCATCTTCCACCGGCGCACCGGCGCGCCACGGGCTTCCTGGCCACGGGTCCTCTCGCCGGGTGTCAAGGACTCTGGCTTGCCTGCTGGTGGGCGGCCCTCTCCGCCTTTCGCTCCCACCAGAAGTTCAGCATGAGCAGACCCACGCCCACGACGAGTAGCACGTCGGCGATATTGAACACCCAGGGCCAGATCTCGATGTGCTGGCCGGCGACTGTGAAGCGCGGTTCCATTTTGACGAAGTCGCGAACCACCCCCTGCTGATGGAACCGCGGCTGGAGAGAGTCAGGAAACGGCCGCGGATGCTCGCCATTGGGCCAGGTTCCGACCATTTTGACGCCGGGGCGGTCCAGCTCCGGGAGCCGCTTGACCGCATCCGCGTACTCGCGGTCGCCGACGGTGTAATGGACCACGTCGGCCACCATGAACACCCGGTCGTACATGTTGCCCAGTGCGCCCGCCAGGACCAGTCCCAGGGCCACGTGGAGGCTTCGGCGTTCGCGGCTGCTGTGATAGAACAGGTAGAGGACGAAGGCCAGGGCGACCACCGATGCGGCGATGAACAGGGGCACCAGGCCTTTGCCCATGCCGAACAAGGCGCCGGTGTTCAGCGACCGCCGGAAGGTCATCAAGTGCGGGATGATCTCCATCGAGGTCGAGGCGTCGGGGTTCGCACTCAGATGGGAGAAGGCCCAGTCCTTGGACCAGAGATCCGCGAGCAGTCCCAGAGCGGCCGCCGGCCACAGTCGGAGGTGCGACCGCAGATCACGCATCGCGGATGGGACCGGGAGAACAGGGGCTGAGTCCAGTTGCTGATACGCGGTGATTTGCGGACTTTCTGCCATAGAGGAGATCGGGCGAGGACGGCTAGACTAATCCCAGCTCACGCTTGCGGGCATACTCGATGCAGTACTTGGCCCATGGCTTGGCTCGCAGCCTGGCCTTGGTGATCGGCTTCCCCGTGGCCAGACACATGCCGTAGGTACGATCCTGGATCCGTTCGAGGGCTTCGTCAATCTCGCGGAGCAGCCCGCGTTCGTTCTCGATCAAGCCGAGGGTCAACTCCTGTTCCCAAGTGTCGCTTCCGATGTCGGCCATGTGGATGGGCATTGACGACAGACCGCTGGTACTCTGCCCTCCCCCTGAACGAATCGCGCCGTCCTCGAGGTTGGCCACATCGCCGATGAGCTCGTGGCGCTTCTCCAGCAGCATCTCGCGGAAGCTCTCGAGTTCTGCCGGGGTCAGGTACGTTGGCGGAATCTCTGCGGGCAACTCGGGGATCACGGGCCGCCGGTCAATTCGCACCGGCCGGGGGTGCCGAGCTGACGCCATTCCGTCCGCCGGGCGGGGCTTGGTCTTGGGGTGGCCATCGACACCTGGGCCCCCAGCCCGCTGGCGGTTGTTACCGCCTGGGGCACGGTTGACGGGCTCGATCTTCACAACCGGGGTCTTTTTGACTTCGGGGGTGGTCGTCTTGGTGATCGCTGGCTTTTTGGGTTGTGCTGAGGTCGCAATCTCCTGTCCGGCCTTCTTGGCTGGCCGGGTCTTGACTGGGAGCTTGCCCGGCTTGGCTGGCTGGGTCAGATTGCGGGAAGGGGCCTGGTTGCCGGCGGTGGCGCTGCGGGGACGAGGTGAGGCACTCTTGGCCGGCCGAGGTGTTTCCACGGCCTTCTTGGGTCGGGCGATCTTTCCCGCCTTGGGTGCCGCCTTTTGGCCTGTTTTCTTAACTGTCGCTTTTTTCGCCACGCTCCACCCTCGTTCGCGCAACCTTATATCTGACAAGATGAAAGGATAAGCCCTAAGCCTTGTTAGTATATGTTCAATTGGCCTTAATGTCAAGGGCAGGCGCCTCGGCGATTTCGGCCAAGCCCGGAAGCTCCCGAAACAAAGCCTCCTGTGCGGCCGTCATGTCGGTTTGTCGTCTGGCCATGACCCGTTTGGCGACCTCCAGGCACCGTCCGAGCTCGTAAGGTTTGCGGGCCGTGGCGGTCAGCCAGGTGAACGACGGAACGAACTTGGGGGCGAACTCGCAGGTTGCGATATTGGACCCGAAGCCGACCACGGCTCCGGTAGGGAACATCTGGCCGATGCCCGTCTTGCTGTGGTCGCCGATGGTTAAGCCCGCGAACATTTGTCCCGATTCGACCTCGACACCGTTGATTGGCACGCGAACCGTGCCATAAGTGTTCTTCAGATCGCTGTTTACTGTATCGGCGGCCAGGTTGACCCACTCGGCCACGTAGGAGTGGCCAAGGAAGCCATCGTGCTGTTTGTTGGAGAAGCCGTGGATGATTGACGACTCCAGTTCGCCGCCGACTTTGCAGCGTGGTCCGATGCTCATGGCGTCGCGGAGGGTGGCTCCGGGCTGGATCAAGGAGCCGTCTCCGATGTAGCAGGGGCCTTCGATGCTGACATTGGGGGCGATGGTGACGTCCTGGCCGACGTAGATGGCCCCATGCTCGGCGTCGAGGACGACGCCGGGTTTCAGGACGGTCCTGGCCCCGACGTGGATGGCGGACTCGTTGAGCAGGTGAACGCCCTGGCAGATGCGGCCGTCCAAGCCGGCTGGCGAGCCCGCCCGCCTCCATCCGAAGTTGAGCATATCTGGGTTTGCGGCGACCAGGTCCCAGGGGTAGCCGATCAGCTTCGGCGTTTGGACGAAGCGATGCTCGGGGATGCCGGCGAGCACCTGTCGAAGAAGCACACGGTCGAGCCAGGTTTGAGGGCTGAGTTTCTCGAAGATTTCCTGGTTGGCCCGGAGGGCGACGAGCCAGCCGTCCTGCCATTGGGCGGAAGGCAAGGGTCCAAGGTCCAGCGGGCTGGTTAGGAGGAGGCGGCCATTGATGAAGACGGCCGCCTCGCCAGCCGGGACGCGGTTGACCGGCTGGGCGAAGCGTTCGGCCGTCACTGCTGCCATGATGGGGCGGCAATAGTATGACACCTCCGAGCCGTTGAGGCTGGCGGTGATGTGGTCGGTGAGTCGGCCATAGCCGGTGCGCAGTTCGAAACACGTCCGCCAGTAGGTCAGCGGGAGCAGCTGGCGATAGGCTTCGTCCTCGAAGATGACGGTGGTTTCCATGGCTTCTGGCAATATCGGACGGGCTGCGCGGGGGTCTCAAGGAAAGCGGAGCGGATTGGCGTGTGGGCAGTGGTGGAGCGTCAGGCGAGGCGGGTAGGCGGCGGAATGGCGTCACTGGGCCAGGAAGTCGGCGATGCCTTCGGCGATGGCGGCGGCCAGCTTGGCCCGATAGGCGCCGTTGTTGAGGGCGGCGGCATCCTGGGGGTTGGTGAGGAAGCCACATTCCATGAGGACGGCAGGGCGGGAGTGTTCGCGCAAGACGTGGAAGTCGCTGCGTTGGATGGCCCTGGTTTTGATGCCTGACCGCTTGAGGGCGGCGACAATGCATTGTGCCGCTCGGCTGCTGGTGGAGGTTGCCTGGGTGTAGATGTGGGCCTCGACGCCGGAGGCGCTCCGGTTGCGTGGGGCGGAGTTGACATGGATGGAGACGAACAGATCGGCGCCGGACCGATCGGCCATCACGGATCGCTGTTCGAGGCTGGGGTACACATCGGACCTGCGGGTCATGATCACGCGGACGTTGCGGGCCGCCAGGATCTGGCCTATTTGCATGGCGATGTCGAGCACCAGGGTTTTCTCGGGGTAGGTGGTGGAGTGTCTGGGCCAAGTGCCGGCGTCTTTGCCGCCGTGTCCTGGGTCCAGCATCACGGTGCCGCGGACTTGTCGTGGTGTAGGCGTTGGGGGCCTGGGGGGCAGGGGGGGGAACGTCTGGGTGGGTCGCACCGGAAACGGATGGTAGTAAGGTCCCGGCAGGTTGGTGATGACTGACTCTCGTTCGGGGCAACCGGTCAATGAGACAAGGGCACAGAGGCAGAAGGCTGCGGCGACAGGGCGTCGGAGACTGGACATCACTCCAGGAGTTTAGTGGCCGGGCGTTAGCCGTCAACTTGTGGTCGTTGCGAGTGGGAGGATGGAGGCGGTGTGGAGCCGCTTCTGGTCGAAAAGCGGAAATAAGTCTTGCGACGGGGGTGTGTGTTTCATATTCTCTGTTGGAAGGGAAGAGAGCGGGACCCAAGCGAGCGGGTGCCGTGATGGGAAGATTGCTGGGCGAGGGCCGCAAGAGTCGTTGGAAAGGCGATCGATTCAATCCGTCATAGGGCCGGCAGACCGGATGGGTCAGGGTTTCCTGGCCGGCATACGGGCATCGCGGGTGGATGGGCCGGTTGTGGATGTCCCGGTCGCTCCGGCGGGCGTGACCGATCTGGTGGTGGAAGGCATCTGCAAGTCTTTCGGGGACGTTGAGGTTCTGACCGACATCAGCTTTGGCGTGGGGGATGGCGAGTTCGTTACCCTGCTGGGCCCGTCCGGCTGTGGGAAGACGACGCTGCTGAGGATTCTGGCCGGTCTGGAACTGCCTGATCGCGGTGAAGTGATTCTGAGTGGCAAGCGGATGACGGGTTTGCCCGCCAACCGCCGGCCGGTGAACACGGTTTTCCAGAGCTATGCCTTGTTTCCGCATTTGAGTGTGGCGGAGAACGTTGCTTTCGGTCTTCGTTCGCGTCGGACGGCTGCTGCGGAGGTGGAGCTCCGGGTTGGCCGGGCCCTGCAGATGCTGCAGATGGAGCCTCTGGCCAAGCGTTACCCGCACCAGCTCTCGGGCGGGCAGAAACAGCGTGTGGCCCTGGCCCGAGCCCTGGTGAATGAACCGGCGCTGTTGCTTCTGGACGAGCCGATGTCGGCGCTGGATGCCAAGCTTCGGGCCGAGGTTCAGATTGAGCTTCGCGGGCTGCAGCGTCGTCTGGGGACGACGTTCATTCTGGTGACCCACGATCAGGAGGAGGCGATGACCGTGTCCGACCGGGTGCTGGTCATGCGTGGGGGTCGGATCGAGCAGAGTGGCACGCCGTCCGAGGTTTACGAGCGTCCGGTGAACCGTTTCGTGGCCGAGTTCCTGGGTTCGGCCAATCTGATCGCCGGGCGGCGAGCCGGCGGTCTGGTGTGGACGGGAGTTGGCCTGCTCAAGGTGGACGAGCCGCCGGGGTGGGACGAGGGCACGCTGGCGATCCGTCCTGAGCGGATCCAAGTCTGTCGTCGCCGTCCGGGGGTGAACGGTGTGGCTGGGCGGGTGCGGGAGTTGATCTACCGTGGCGATCATATGGACCTTTTCGTTGAGCCGGGTTCTCTGCGGGTCCGCACCGCGCCACGACCGGAGCTGTGCGTGGGGGCCCGGGTGTGGCTGGAGCTGCGGCCCGAATACCTGGTGCCCTTAAGTGACTAGACTGCTCATCTGGTACGGGGAGCTAGCCACGGGGCGGCGGCTGTTCCTTCGGGGCGGGTGCTTTGTCCTGCCCTCGCTGCTGTGGTTGACTCTGTTCCTCACGTTACCCTCGATTGCCCTGGTGGCGGTGGCCTTTGCCCAGCGTGGCGCCTACGGCGAGGTTGTCTGGCATTTTACGCCTAAGAACTTCCAGCGGCTTCTGGGCTACGGTCTGTTCGGCTGGTCGGCCGATTACCTGCTGATCCTGCTCCGCAGCGTGTGGGTTGCCCTGGTCACGACGGTGTTCGGGGTCGTCTTGTCTTATCCGCTGGCCTTTTTCATTGCGTCGCGGCGGGGCCGGGCTCGCTACTTGTGGCTAGCCCTGATCATCATTCCCTTCTGCACCAACCTGGTGATCCGCAGCTATGCGTGGCAGTTATTCCTGTCGAACCAGATGCCGCTGGCCCGGCTGGCACACTGGTTCGGCTGGCTGCCGGAGGGCTGGGCGCTGTACCCGGGGACGGTGGCCGTCTACCTGGGCATGGTCAGCAGCTTCCTGCCCTTTGCGGCGTTGCCGCTGTACGCCAGCGTCGAGCGGTTGGACTGGTCGGTGGTGGAGGCCGCCCAGGACCTGTATGCCTCGCGCTGGCGGATTTTCGTGCACGCCATCGTGCCGCAGACGATTCCGGGTTTGACGGTGGCCCTGATCCTGACCTTCATACCGGCCATGGGCGTGTTCGTCGTGCCCGACCTGCTTGGCGGGGCCAAGCACATGCTGATCGGCAACCTGATCCAGCAGCAGTTTGGTGCGAGCCGCGACTGGCCTTTTGGGGCGGCGATCAGCCTGGCCCTGATGGTGCTGACGCTGGTGGGTTTGTTCCTGCTTCGCCGTTCCGGCGGTAACGACCGGGGAGGAGGGGACTGGCTGTGAATCGCCGCGTGCCGATGTGGGTATCCGTCCCGGCGGTTGTGACGCTGGCGTTTTTGTACGCCCCGATGCTGGCGGTGGCGGTTTTCTCGGTGAACCTGAACCGGCATGGGCTGGCCTGGAAGGGATTCACGCTGAAGTGGTACCGCGAGCTGATGGGCAATGACATCGTGCTGGAGGCGGGCTGGAACACGCTGGTTTTGGCGGTGGTTTCGACGGTGCTGGCCACGGTTCTGGGCACGCTGCTGGCGGTTGGCATGTCGCGGTTTCCCTGGCCGCGTTGGACCCGTGGTTTTCTGGACTTCTCGCTGTACTTGCCGGTGGTGACGCCGGACATCATTTTCGCGGCCGCCCTGGTCGTGGCTTTTGGTCTGCTGCGGGTGTTTTCCGACCTGTTCAATCCTGGCATGCTGACCATGATCATTGCCCACGTGACCTTTCAGGTTGCCTTTGTCGCCCTGGTGGTACAGAGCCGGCTGGCGACCATTGGCCGGACGCTCGAGGAGGCCGCCCGCGACCTGTATGCTGATACCCCTTACCTGCTGCGGCGGGTGATGCTGCCGCTGCTCATGCCTGGGATTGTGGCCGGGGCCATGTTGGCCTTCACCCTGTCGCTGGACGATTTCGTGATCAGCTTTTTCACTGCCGGTCCGGAGTCGATGACGCTGCCGATTTACATCTATTCGTCTCTTCGTCGCGGGATCAGCCCGCAGCTTCACGCCCTGTCGACGCTTGTTTTTTTGTTCACCATTCTGTTGGTGTTCGGTTTGCAGGGGTTGGCGCGGAGGGGGCAGGAGTGACGGGCGAGACGGGGTGTCCCGCTGATTGGGGGGGATGGCCCCCTTTCGATGGCTTGGGCCGGCTCTCTGGACAGGGGGGTGGGGTTGACCGGTTTGCCTGGCTTGACACCGGATCCGGAGTGGTGGTTGAGTCTGGGG